>BBSY01000002.1:1800000-1955715 GCA_000974665.1 alpha proteobacterium U9-1i
GACGCCGCCGAGGACCGCCCCTCCGGGCATCCCATCGACGCCGCTCGAACTCGGCAATTGGCAGAGCGCATCGGTTGGGCTGACGCTGACGCAATTCGCCGAAAACGTCGCACGGCGCTATCGTCCGGGCCTCGCGCTTTCCACGGTCAACGCCGATTTGCGCCGCCAGGATTTCAACTGCGCCAACAACACCGATAGCGTGCGCGGCGATCCGCCCGACGCGATCTGCCGCAAGACTGAAACCGTCAACGGCTGCACGCACACATGGCAGGTTCACCTGTTCGACGAGGACAACAACGCGATCCTGCTGCGCACGCGCGGCCTCTACGATCGCCGCTGCGGCAATGACGGCCTGCTTGGCGGTCCCGGCTAAGTCGCCAAATATTCCGCGATATCCTCGGGCTCAAGCGTGAGCATCGGCACGAGGCGGAGATTGAACGCGACATGCTGGCCAGCGAGCCGTGTGAGCGCTTGGCGGCCGGTCATCATCGCCCGCGGCGCCGCGGGACCAAGCACGCCGGCCAAGCGCGTCGCGCTTGAATAGATCAGGCCGACACTGAGATCCTCGCGCACCTGCATCATTCTTGGCGGCGAGTCCGGCGCCGTATTGGCGAGCGCCAGCGCCACCTGGGCCGTCAGCAGCTCCCGCCGAAAACCCGGCCGGAGCGCTGGATCGCGAAAGGCGTCCAAGAAGGCCCGCTCAAGCGCGTTCTCTGGCTGAATCTGGCCCAAAGTCAGCGCGGCTTGAGCGTGGGCGGCCTGGGGCAGGCCGGCCGCAGCGGCGAGGCCCGCGGTGACAAAAGTTCGTCTGCGCATGTCCAACCCCTAAAACCATCGGGCTCGGCCCGGCAAGCGCCCTCTCCAGTTGCTTGCCGACCGACCGGGGCCACATAAAGGCGCATGGAAGAACTCTATCACCCTCGTGTGCTCGAACTGGCCGCCGACACGCCCCATGTCGGCCGGCTCGATGCGCCCCACGGCGCGGCCACGAAAGTGAGCCGGGTGTGCGGATCGGTGGTGAGCGTGGAGCTGAGGCTGAAGGACGGCGTGGTGAGCGAAATCGCGGTTCACCCAAAAGCCTGCGCCCTGGGACAGGCCAGCACCTCAGTGCTGGCGCAAAACGCCATCGGCGCAACGCCCGCGGAAATCCGCGACGCGCGTGAGGCCTTGCGCGCGATGTTGAAAGATCGCGCCGCCCCGCCAACCGGCCGGTTCTGGGAACTGCGCCACCTCGAAGCCGTCCGCGACTTTCCACCGCGCCACGCCAGCACAATGCTGGCTTTCGACGCTGCGGTAGAGGCGTTGGAAAAAGCGCAGGCTCGCGTGGCGTGAGCGCTTCCGCGCCCCTCAAGCACGCTGACGCAAAAGCGCTGCGCAAGGCCGCGCTAGCGTACCCCGAGACGATTGAGGATTTTCCGTGGGGTCACTCGGCGTTCAAGGTCGCCGGCAAGAAAGCGTTCTTGTTCATGGGTGCGACGGATGACGGCGGCTTCTCCTGCTCGATGAAGCTGCCATTCCGCAACCAGGAGGCGCTGAAGATCAAAGGCGCCAAGCCCACCGAATACGGCCTCGGCCGTTCAGGTTGGGTGACGTTCGCGTTCAGCGCGAACGCCAAGCCCCCCTTGGCCAAGCTGATGGACTACCTGGACGAAAGCTGGCGCGCCGTGGCGCCAAAGAAGCTCTCCGCGGCTCATGTCCCGTCCGGGCCCGCAAAACGCGTCAAAAGCTAGGCGCGGCGCCCTTTCCCCGCTAGCGTCCCGCCCCGTGGGGACAGGGAGACGCACATGATCCGTTTGTTGGTGTTGCTATTGGTGATTGCTGGCGTCGCCGGCTACTTCACCCGGCCCGATGAAGCCACGATGCGCGCCGGCGCCGACGCCGTGCTGGAAGATCCGCAAAATATCTCCCAAGGCCTCGAAAGCATCGGCGCAACGCTCGCGGGAGACCGCGCCTACAGCGATTATTACGTGGCAACCAAGTATGTCGTCACCTTGAGCGGCGACCCTGTGGTTCAGTGCTGGGGCTATTTCCAGCAAGTGAGCTGCTCACGTGTGGTGCAAGCCGCAGCGGACTCGGCCAGCTGAGATGCGCCTGCTTCTGCTGCTGATCATCGCCGGTGTTGCGGCCTGGTACACCAACCCGACGCGCGAAGCGCACGAACTGCAAGCGCGCACCATCCTCGAAGCGGGCGCGCCAGCGGCCGATGGCGGCCTCACCCTCGATGACGTGATTGGCTACGCCAAGGGGATGCTTGCGGGTGAGGGGCGGTACGAGAATTATTACCTGCTCTCGAAATACACCGTCGACATGCCGGGCGCTTCGTTCGTGGAATGCTATGGCGCCTACACGTTTGTGAATTGTCGCGTCGTTGAGCCAAACCAAGCGGCGGGTTAGGGCGAGATCGTCAGCTCAACACGTGCGACACGCAAACCGAAGAGGCCAACGTTCGCGCGGTTGAGTATGCCATCGCCGGTGCGCACGAGCACGTCGCGGAAACGCACCTTGCGACCTGGCCGACCGTCCTCTCCCGGCAAGCGCACGTCATACTCCAAGCGCAGTGCCGGGCCGTCCTGAAACGCGACCGCTTCGCCGACGACATCTTCGCGCGTGCCGCTGTAGCGCCCTTCGCTGACGCGCCGCAGCCGCCATGTTTTGCGGTCACGCTCGCCATCGTCGTACTCGAAATCCTCAACCAGCACGAAGACGTCTCCCTCCATGCTGCCGTTCAGGCGGGCCGTAAACGGGCGACGCACGCCATTGATCGCTCGAAATTCTCCGCGCGCACTGGTCTGTCCGAGTAGATCTCGTTCCAGGTTGAATTCACCGGTCGTTTCGCGGGGTATCGGAGGGCGGGTGGCGCAGCTCGAGAGTAGCAAGATTGCGACGAGCGCGACGAGGGCAGGGAGATTGAACATGCACCTGGTTACGCGCGCCGGGGCCGGACGGACTGGTCCGCGCCCGGAAATTGTGATAGCTCGCGCTCATGTTCAGCCGTGTGACCACCACGACTACCTGCTAGAGCCGGCGGCGCGAGATCGGGCGCGCCGCAGCGGCTGCCCTTGCGCCCCGGTCAATCACCTCAACAACCGCATCTTCCGATGTCACCGAGCATTCCAGCGCGGGGCCTCTTGGCCCTCATCCAACTTTATAAGTGGACGCTCTCGCCCATCGTCGGGCGGGATTGCCGCTACCTGCCAACGTGCTCGTCTTACGCTGCCGACGCGATCCGTGCGCACGGCGCCTGGGCGGGCAGCTGGATGGCCACAGCCCGTATCTGCCGTTGCCACCCCTGGGGCGGCCACGGCTATGACCCGGCCCCGGAAACGCCGCCGCGCGCGCAATGGTACGCGCCTTGGAAGCTCGGCGATTGGAAACGCGGTTACAGAGCGCCTCCGTCTTCATCCTCCCTCGCGAGCGGGGGAGGTGCTGAGCGAAGCGAAGCGGAGGGGGGCGTCGGCAAATCCCCCCTCAGTTTCGCTGCGCTCGACAGCTCCCCCGCAAGCGGGGGAGCACAAGAAAAGAGCAAGTCATGAGCATCTCTCTCAAATTCCCCGATGGCGCCGAGCGCAGCTACGACGACGGCGTGACGCCTCTCGCCGTCGCCGAAGGCATCTCCAAATCGCTCGCGAAGAAAGTCGTCGCCGCGAAGATCGATGGCGCGTGGTGGGATCTCACGCGTCCGCTTGAAGGCGGCGGCAAGTTCGAGCTCGTCATGCGTGACAGCGCCGATGGCCTCGAAGTGTTGCGCCACGACGCCGCGCACGTGCTCGCGCAAGCGGTGCAGGAATTGTTCCCTGGCACGCAGGTCACATTCGGCCCGGTGACGGAAGACGGCTTCTATTACGACTTCGCGCGCGACGAACCGTTCTCGACGGAGGATTTCGGCAAGATCGAAAAGCGGATGAAGGAGATCGTCGACGCCGATCTGCCGATCATCCGCAAGGTCTGGGAGAAAGAAGCCGCCATCGCCCACTTCAAATCCATCGGCGAAATTTACAAAGCTGAGACGATCGACGAAGTGATCAAGCCGGGTGAGCCGATCACGGTTTATTCGCACGGCGACAAATGGGGCGATCTCTGCCGCGGGCCACACCTCCCATCAACGGGCAAGCTCGGCAAAGCCTTCAAGCTGATGAAGCTCGCCGGCGCCTATTGGCGCGGCGATCAGAAGAACCAGCAGCTGCAACGCATCTACGGCACGGCCTGGGCTGACGAGAAGCAGCTTGAAGATTATTTGCTGCGCCTCGAGGAAGCCGAAAAGCGCGATCACCGCAAACTTGGCCGCCAGATGGATCTCTTCCACATGCAGGAAGAGGGGCGCGGCATGGTGTTCTGGCACGAAAAAGGTCTGACGCTCTGGCGCACGATCGAGGCGTACATGCGCCGACGCCTGGATACGGCGGGTTACGTCGAAGTGCGCACGCCGCAGGTGCTCGACCGCGTGTTCTGGGAAAAATCCGGTCACTGGGACAAATACCGCCCAAACATGTTCGTGTGCGAGACGGTGGAGGGCGAAACGCTGTCGCTGAAGCCGATGAACTGTCCGGGCCACGTGCAGATCTTCAAGTTCGGGCAGAAGAGTTATCGCGATCTGCCGTTGCGCATGGCCGAATTCGGCGCCTGTCATCGCTACGAGCCGTCGGGTTCTCTGCACGGCCTCATGCGCGTGCGTGCGTTCACGCAAGACGACGCGCACATTTTCTGCCGCGAGGATCAGATCGAGGAAGAGACGACGCGTTTCATCCAACTCGCCAAATCCATCCACGCCGATTTTGGCATGGCGAGCGACAAGATCGCCCTCGCGACGCGCCCGGAAATGCGCGTTGGCACGGACGAGTTCTGGGACAAAGCCGAAGCGCAGATGCTCAACGCCGCCCGCGCGGCGGGCGTCGAGCCGGTGATCGCCGAAGGCGACGGCGCCTTCTACGCGCCAAAGCTCGATTTCTCGGTGAAGGACGCCATCGGCCGCGAATGGACGATCGGCACGATTCAGCTCGACTACCAGCTGCCGGATCGTCTCGACGCGGAATATGTCGGTGAGGATGGCGCCAAGCACCGTCCAGTGATGTTGCACCGGGCGATCCTCGGCTCCCTCGAACGTTTCATTGGCATCCTGATCGAAAACGTCGCCGGCGCATTTCCGATGTGGCTCGCGCCTGTGCAAGTCGTGATCGCCACGATCACGTCGGACGCGGACGCCTATGCCCAAGACGTCGCGGCCGAGATGAAGAAAGCCGGACTCCGCGTGGAACTCGATCTGCGCAACGAGAAGGTCGGTTACAAAATCCGCGAGCACTCGCTGGCGAAGGTTCCCGTCATCGCCGTCGTCGGCCGCAAGGAGGCCGAGGACCGTGCCGTCGCGCTGCGTCGCTTCGGCAGCCAAGAGCAAAGCGTGATGGCGTTGGACGACGCACTCGCCACGTTAGCGAAAGAAGCGCTGCCGCCGGACTTGGCGCGGGGATAGTTCGCACCTGACAGCCTTGTAACCACAGCGACGTCACAAAACGCACACGACCCGCCTAGACGCCGCCGCAAAGCTCAGGCCATCATCGGAGTCGCATGCGCGGGCGCGGAGTCTTCGGTGGATAAGTTCCCATCACGTGAGCGGTCAGCCGCTGCGGCGTTGGAGCCGCGCGTCACCGCCGTGGTCGTAACCCGCAACGCCGATCGCGCGCTTGACCTTTGTTTGCGCAGCGCTTTCGCCGAGCCGTGGATCGATGACGTCGTGGTGGTCGACCACGGCAACAAAGGTGACGTCTCGTCCAATCTGCGCGCCCTGCAAATGGACCGCCGCGACGTGAAGGTCGTCGTCGCCCCCCGCGAGGCGACCTATGCGGCTGCCGCGAACATTGGCGCATCGAAGGCGCGTGGCCGGTGGCTTCTGTTCCTTGATCCGCATGTTGTCGTGCAGCGCGGCGCGGTGGCCCGCATGGCGGCCGCCGGGGGTGGCGCGCGCACACCATGGATTGTCGGCGGCCGGCTCACCGATACAGACGGTCGCGACAAGCCAGCCGCGCGCGTTGGAAACTTGAACGTGTGGTCGGCGGTGGCGGTCGCCATGGATATGGCCGGCCCGCGACCATTCCGCGTTTCAAAGCGCCGCCGGCGCCGGGGTGACGCGCCGGAGCCGTCGCGTGTCGCAGCTGTGTCGGGTGCGTTCATGCTCGTGCCGCGCGCGGACTTTGAGGAATTGGGTGGCTTCGACGAAGCCTTCGCCACCCACGCCGCCGATCTCGATCTTTGCCGCCGCGCGGTGGACGCGGGCGGGAGCGTGTTGTTTCAGCCTGCCGCGTCGGGCGTCCAGTTTCAGCATCGCGGCCGCAGCGCGCGGCGCGAGGCCCAGGGGCTGGCGCGCTTTGCCATGAAGGCGGCGCGCACGCCGCTTCAGCACGCTTTTGCGTTTATCGCCGTTCCCGCCTTGGCCTTCTTGTTGGCGGCGCGGGATCTGGTGGCAGGTCGCCCACCAATTCGCCGCTAGACGGCGGCGGATTGGGCGGCCGCTCAGCCACAGTTCCAATGAACAGCGACACGTCATCGCCGTTGCCGATGTTCAGCCCGCGCACCGGTTCTTCCGGAACCCGCGCGAAGATCAAGCCGCGTCCGCCCAGCGCGCCCTCGGTTTCTGGAAGCGCTCGGCCCTCGATCATCAACGTGTCGCCAATCTCGGCTTGGCGTCCGGCCTCTTGCGGCTCGGCGAGCTTGATGTCCGTGCGCGTCATGAACACGAAGCTCGTTTCACGATAGCCAACCACCCAGAAATCGTGTTCGCCGCGTGGAAGCAGCCGCGCTCGCGTGAGCGCGCCGACAGCCTCCGATGAAACGTGGAGCGTCCGAGCTTCAGGCAACACGTGTTGGCGCAGTGCGTAAGACAGTGTCAGCGCGCACAACACAACAGCGCCCACCCGCAACGCTGGCCGGCGCAGGATCAGCAGCGCCGCGACCGCCGCGACGATCACGCCGGCGCCAACCAACCCGGTCGAGATCGCCCGCCGCACAGCTGCGTCCGCATCGCCCGGCATGAATGTCGCGCCCGCGGCGCACAGCCCGGCGATGGCTGCGCCGGTCAGCACGAACAGCACCACTCCAATAATATGCGTGATCCGCCAGCGTTCGCGGCTGGCCGCGAACAAGCCCGCGCCACACAACAGTGCGAGCGCGGGAAATGTCGGCAGCGTGTAATGCGCAAGCTTTGTCGGCAGCAGTTCAAACACCAGAAACGTCGGCAGCGCCCACGCCAGCAGAAAGCGCAAGCCCGCGAAAGCGGCGTCATTGGCTTTCGCGCGCAGCGTACGCCAACCGAGCCGCACCCCCATAGGCAGCGCGTAGCTCGCCGGGAAGAACAAGAACACGAACAGCGCGAGGTGATAGCCGGGCAGGGCGAAATGCCCCTCGGCGCCGCCAGACATTTTTGGCGCCAGGTCTTCGCCGATCGCTTCGGCGAAGAAGCGGCCTTGTGTGGCTTCGTTGATCGCGATCATCCACGGCGCAACAATGGCGGCCGCAAGCAACGGTCCAGGCCACCATGCGAGCGGCTTCATCCAATCCCAGCGCCGTTCCCAGGCCGCCAAGCCAATCAACGTCAGCCCCGCGACCATTGGCGTGACCGGCCCTTTGATGAGTACGCCGCATCCCATGGCGAGCCAGAACAACAGCGCGATCGCGCGCGGCCTTGACGATCCGGCGTAAAGTCGCGCCAGTGCCGCCATCGCCAACGTCGTAAAGCCGACGAGCACAGCGTCGGTTTTCGCGGTCATGCCCTCAAAGCCGAGCAGCACGCCGGCGGAAAAGAGCGCCGCGCCAAGGAACGCTTCGCGCGGCCGCATCAGCGCCGAGCCGCCCCACAGGCATGCGAGCGCCGCCAGCATGGCGCCCAGCGCGGACGGCAGGCGGTAGGGCCAGATTGCGTTCAGCTTGCCCGTCAGCGGCTCGAACGCCTGCACCGATGCGACTTGAAGCCAATGGATGCCGATCGGCTTTTTGTTGCGCTCGTCTTCCTGGTTGCGGATGCGCACGTAATCGCCGGTTTCGATCATTTGGCGCGTCGCTTGGGCAAAGCGCGCCTCGTCGCGGTCCATCACCGGCATCCGCGCGGCGCCAAACAGCCCGGAGATGAGCGCAATTAGGGCGATCAGCACATACCCCCGCCAGCCGCGGGCGAACTGGTCAAACAGGGCCGGGGAGACAGGCTCGCGCATCAGCGGCGGTAGATAGCGGGCGTCGGCGGGCTTGTCTTGCCGCCTGGATTACAAGCGCCGCCCCCTCGCGGGGGCCGGCGGAAGCCGCTAAGAGAGCCGGCCACACCGGTATTTGGACCCGCACTTTGCCCGAGCCCGTCGAATTTAGCGTTGTCGTCCCGATGAAGGATGAGGCCGGCAACGCCGCCAATTTGGCGCGCGAGATCGCTGCCGCCCTGGACGGCCGCGCCTACGAAATGATCTTCGTGGACGACGCCAGCCGCGATGACACCCGCGCCGAGTTGGCGGCTCTGAAGCGAGAGCTCCCGGCCTTGCGCCTCGTTGGCCACCGCCTCAACGCCGGCCAGAGTCGCGCAGTACGGACTGGCGTGATGGCTGCCCGGGCGCCGCTCATTGGCACGCTCGACGGCGACGGTCAGAACGACCCCGCCGACCTGCCGCGCCTGCTGACCCGACTCACCCGCGCTGACGCACCCACAAACCTCGGTATGGTGGGTGGCATCCGGGCCAAACGGCAGGACAGCTGGGCCAAGCGCGTGGCCTCACGGGTCGCCAACGGTGTGCGCAAGAGTATGCTGAACGATGGCGCCGTGGACTCCGGCTCTGGCGTCAAAGTGTTCAAACGGGAAGCTTTTTTGGCGCTCCCGTATTTCGACCACATGCACCGCTACATGGCGGCCCTGATGCTGCGCGAAGGGTTTGCGGTCGAATATTTGGATGTTAACCATCGACACCGAGGCGCAGGCCGGTCGAAATACACCAACCTGGGCCGCTTGGCCGCCAACATGACCGATTTGTTCGGCGTGATGTGGCTGAGAACTCGGGCAAGGTCGCCGGGGGGGACAGACGAGCTATGAGTGAACGGCTTGATCGGTCCGAGCGACTAGTAGTGCAGGAAGCCGCCCGCCGCCGGGGCAGGTCTGGTCCAAGTCAGGGGAGTCCCATGGGGGCAATTTTCAACGTATTTCCGCTGATCCTGATCCCGGTGTTGATTTACAACATCTGGGCGTTCGGCTCGACGGTCGGGGGCGCCGAAGCTGAGGCCGTGCGCGCGCACCTCGAAGATGTTTGGCTGCGTGTGCCGATGGCGTCCGGCGTCGAATGGATCGTCACCTTCGGCGATGTTTTGGTGCTGATTTCGCTGATTTTGCTGTTCATCGAACTGCTGAAATCCACATCCACAGGCACATCGGCGATTTTCAATCACGCGCTGTCGATGCTCGTGTTTATCATTTGCCTTGTGGAATTCTTGCTGCACCCAGCCTTCGCCAGCACCGTGTTCTTCATGATCATGGTGATGAGCTTGCTGGATGTCCTCGCGGGCGTCGTCGTCACCATCGTCTCGGCCCGCCGCGACGTGGAATTTGCTGGCCAGCACTAGTTTCTTCCCCCGCTTGCGGGGGAAGTGGATTTGGCGAAGCCAAAGACGAAGGGGGCGGGCCGCTGGCTCGCCCCCTCAGTCATCGCGCTCTGCGCGCTGACAGCTCTCCCGCAAGCGGGGAAGCAAAACGCTCAGAGGCACCAAATCCCCAGACCGAGCGCGATCAAAAAGTCGAGCGTCCGGTCGAATCGGAAGAAGATGGCCTCCAGGCGGAGCCGGGGGGATTCCGTTGCGGAGCGCGCATGGCTTTGTTCTTCGACGCGGCTTGGTTCGATGCGCGTCTCAGTGACTTGAAGCTTGACCGAGCGGCTCTGGCGGTCGCCGCCGGCCTGACGCGCGAAGATTTGGGCCTGATCTTCGCCAATGAACGCGAGGCGAACGGCGCGGAGATGCGCGCGTTCGCTGAGGTGTTGCGCACCGACCTGTTGGAAATCTCGATCCGTTGCGGCATAGCCGCGCGCAACACCGCGCCCGCCGACGCCGACGCGAACGCGCGGCTCGATCACCTCGACGCGCGGCTGAACGCGATCGACGATTGGATCGACCAGTTCGAACGAGAGACGCGCAAGGCGTCCGGCGGCGGCTGAACGGGCGGCGTTAAGCACGCGTGTTCACCAACATGCCTTGCGGCGCCTTGCGAGGTTCGGGATAGCCGCGCGTGTAGTCCGTGGGCTTTGGCGCGACGTGGTTTACCAAAGTCGCAGCGAACAGCGGATCGAAAGGCCGTCGGGGCATGCGCCGGTCGCCAGCGCGGCGGTCATGGCCGCTGCGTTCCTCGCCCAAATTCTCATGCTGAGAAGGGCGCGGCTCTTGCCAATCGGTGAGGCGACCGGTGGTCATCGGCCAAAATCTGCAATTCACTTGCCAAACGAGAATTTACCCTGACGCTCCGCTTAACCACGGGAGTTCGAGCGCATGAGCTTCAATGAATACGCCGATTACGACGGGCTCGGTTTGGCCGCGTTGGTGCGCGATAAACAGCTCACCGCCACGGAAATTCTTGAAGCCGCCATCGACCGCATCGACCGCCACGATGGCGTGCTGAACGCCGTGGTGCACAAAGCTTATGACGAAGCGCGCGCAACCGCCGCGTCAACGCTCCCGGAAGGGCCATTCAAAGGCGTGCCGTTTCTGATCAAGGATCTTGGTCAACGCGTCACCGGCTGGCCGCGCACATCTGGCAGCCGCTTTGCCGCCATCGCCGCCGATGCGGACGATAGTGAATTGGTAAAGCGCTATCGCGCCGCTGGCGTCGTGCTTGCCGGCAAAACCAATACGCCGGAGTTCGGCATACCCGGCGTAACCACGTCCGCGAAGCTCGGCCCCTGCCGCAATCCCTGGAACCCAGATCACATTGCCGGCGGATCTTCCGGCGGCGCAGCCAGTGCGGTGGCGGCGGGCATGGTTCCGCTCGCGCATGCTAGCGATGGCCTCGGTTCCATCCGCATTCCCGCTGCGTGCTGCGGTCTCGTCGGCTTGAAGACCACGCGTGATCGCAACCCTAACGGCGATCAGGATACCGATCGCGCTGTGGGACTTTCAGTCGATCACGTCGTCAGCCGCACCGTGCGCGATAGCGCCGCCATGCTCGACGCCACCGGCGCGCCGCAACCCGCAAGTCCCTATGCGCCCGCGCCGCAGTCCGGGCCGTTCCTCGATGAAGTCTCGCGCGCGCCGGGAAAGCTCCGCATCGCCTGGTCCAGCGAAACGCCGACCGGCAACCCGATCGAACCGGAAATTCAAGCCGCGATTGAACGCACCGCCGAAACGCTGAAAGCGCTCGGGCACGATGTGCGCGAGGAGGGGCTCGGCATCGATTATCGCATGCTCTACCGCGCCCAAGGTTACGTCTCCGCCGCCAATTTCGCGGCGAGCATGAAACGCTGGATCGAACGCATCGGCCGTGAACCGGGCGACGACATCGAAGGCCTTGCGCGCCGCCTCTACGAGCGTGGCAAGGCGATGAGCGGCCAAGACGCCATGTGGGGCTGGCAACAATTGCGCTTGATGAACCGGCAAATCCTCGCGCGTTTTGAAACGTGGGACGTCTATCTCACGCCCGTGCTCGGCACGAACGTCCCGCGCGTCGATCACCTTGATACTTTGATGGACGACCTCAGCGAATTCGACAAACGCCAGGCGCGCGCCTTCGGCTTCACGCCGCCGTTCAACATCACCGGCCAACCGTCGATCTCGCTGCCGCTCTGGCAAAGCCAAACCAATTTGCCAATCGGCATGATGTTCACCGCCCGCTACGGCGATGAAGCGACTTTGCTGCGGCTTGCGGGGCAGCTGGAAAAAGAACTGCCGTGGGCGGGGCGCAGGCCGCCAATCTGGAACTGAATAGGGGGCGACATGATCGACGCGGGTCGAGGAACGCAAACGCGGCGCGTGAGGCCGTGGATCGCAGCGCTGTTGACATTCCTAGGGTGGGGCGTCGGCTTCTATTACGCACGTTCGCGGGCCGCATGGGGCTGGGCGTTCGCCAGCGTGTTCGTCGGCTTCATCTTGGTCATAGCCATATTTGCCTTCGCCGCCGCAACCGGTTCGCTGCCGTTTCCTCTGCTTGATCCAGCAAACCTCACGCCGATCGACTTCATTCAAATGGGCTTGTCGCTCGTGGTTGCTGTGATCGCTTGGATAACGACCGCGCGGCGGCCTCATGTGGAAGCCGCAGGTCCCATTCGCTTGCTTGGTTATCTAGCGATCTTGATCGCGCCGATGCTGATTGGGCTCACGGTGGCGGTGGGGGTCCGTGCGCTTGCCATTCAGCCGTTTCGAATTCCTTCCGCGGCAATGGCCCCAACAATCAATGTTGGTGACTACGTTGCGGTCAGCAAAAGCAGCTATGGCTACAGCCGCTACTCTTTCGCGCCGGTCGAAAGTCTGCTTCCGGCCGGCCGCTGGCTGGTCCGTGAACCTGCGCGCGGCGACATCGTGGTGTTTCGTCCCGTGCCAGAACCGCACCGCGATTTCATCAAGCGCCTCGTGGGATTGCCTGGCGATCGCATCCAGATGATCGACGGCGTGTTGCATATCAACGGTGAAGCGGTCGCGCGCGCGAGTGTCGGCGAGATGATGTTGGACGGGCAAGCCGTCCGTGCATTTCGGGAAACCCTCCCGAACAATGTCAGCTACGTGACCTTCGATGCCGGCGAAAGCGCTCTCGATAACACCAGCATCTACGAGGTGCCGGAGGGCCATTATTTTATGATGGGCGACCATCGCGACAATTCCGCTGACAGCCGAGTGCCCACCGTGGTCGGCTTCGTGCCACGGGACAACCTTATCGGCCGCGTCGATTACATCATTCCGGCGGCCCGCTGACTGAAAATCGGAACCAGATCAACGCCGCGCACATTTGAACAGAACGTGCTAATCTCGTTCTGGAGGCCGCATGGCCGCTGCGCTTACCGCTCGTGTGCCAAATGATCTCGCCGCCTTTATACGGGCGAGTGAATTTCCGTGCGTAGGCGCCAAGGCGTCTCTCATGCGCGACAAGTTGTTTGTGCTCGAAGCTGGGCGCATTGATGAGGCGAGCGCTGACGGTCGCATCTACGCCGCCATTCAAGAATTCGCCGACCACGCGCGCGCCGACGAGTTCAGCTCCGCCGCGATCCTCTTCAAACGCGCCGATCTCGATGAGGAGCAATTCGAGGCCGCTTTATGGGATCGCTTGCAGGCGCTGCATGAGATCGACGTCCGTGGCGGCGTGCCCTGGAACCAAAGCATCTCCGCTGACCCCAAATCCGAAGCCTTCAGTTTCTCGATCGGCGGCGAGCCATTCTTCATCGTTGGCGCGCATCCGAATGCGTCGCGTCTCGCGCGGCGGTTTTGTCGCCCGGCGCTGTTTTTCAATTCTCACGACCAGTTCGAACGATTGAAAGCCGATGGACGTTATTTCGCGATGCAGCGCGCCATTCGCGCCCGCGACGAAGCGCTCGAAGGCGACATCAATCCAATGCTCGCCGATTTCGGCGGTGGACTTGAAGCGCCGCAATATAGCGGCCGACAGGTGGATGCGGGGTGGGAATGTCCATTCAAAGCGAAGAGCAACTGACGCACATCATCGCACCAAGAAGCGGCGTCGCGTTCAAACTCGCCAGCGGCCAAACGCTGAGCGTGATCGATCCGGAAGGCGAACAGGTGTCTGATCTTGTCGCCTTCAGCGGCTATGACGTCGACGAATACATCTCTTCTGGTCGGTCCATCGATTACGCGAGCAGGCTTTTCCTCACCACCGGCGATATTCTGTATTCAAATCGCAGCCGCCCGATGCTCGCCATCGTCGCCGACGATGTAGGCCGCCATGATTTCACGCTTACGCCGTGCTCCAAGGATACGTTCCGCATCATCTATGGAGACACCGCGCCGCATCATGGCTGCCAGGGCAATCTCGAACAGGCCCTCGCGCCCTATGGCGTCAGCGCTGATCGCATCCCGATCGCTTTCAACGTCTTCATGCATGTGGCTGTCGATGGCGAAAGCGGGGAGATCAAAGTGCTTCCGCCGTTGAGCAAGCCCGGTGACGCGACACAATTTCGCGCCGAAATGGATCTCATCATCGGCTTGACCGCGTGCTCAGCAGGTCAGTCCAATAATTTTCGTTACAAGCCGATCCATTACAGGATTGCGTGATGACGGACGTCATCTCCGTTCGCAATGCTCGGAGGCGGATTCCGCCTCCGGCGCAGCGCGCGAATTGGTTCTCCGATCTGCGCTTCGTTTGGTTCGGGCTGATCGTCAAGAAAACCGGCCGATTCATCGGCCCGCGTGATCTGACGCCCGTCGAGCTCGGAAAATTCTTCGGCTATTTCGGCCCAGTGCTGTGGCAGGGGCTGCAAGCCCGGATGAGTGCGCGTCGGTCGATCAAAGTTTGGTTCGCGCCAGACAGACCGCGGCCCTGGTACGTGATATGGTCCGCGCTGACGCTTGCCGGCATACGCATCGCCCGAAGCGAAGCGGAATCCGACGCGAGCTTTTACTTCGAGGACGTCACCATCGGCGCGCCGCCGCGCCGTGATGCGCTCAACGCCGGTTGCACCGACATTTCCAAATCATACGTTGCCCACGCTTTCGAACGCGTCGCCGGCTATCCGCTTGCGCTTGATCCAGAAACGCATGACGGCGTCGCGGTCGAGAAAGACGAGCAAAACGGCGCTCATGACGGACGCCTCGTGCACTGCCCGACGACCCGGAGGCCGGGAAAGACTTATCAGCGCTTCATCGATAGCGCAGACGGCGAAACCGCGTTCGACTATCGGACCACGATCATTGGCCAACGTCCGCTCTGCGTGTTGGTCAAATCAAAGCCCGCCAGCGCGCGCTTCTCAATTCACAACACGAAAGTCGTGTTCGCCGAACTCGCGAGCGTTTTCACGCCTGCCGAAATAGATTTGCTCACCCGGTTCGCCGAGGAAATGCAGCTCGATTGGTCAGCCCTCGATGTGCTGCGCGATCGTGTCAGCGACCGCATCTATGTGGTGGATGTGAACAAGACCGACACCGGGCCAGCCGTCGATCTCAGCCACGCCGATCGCGAGAAACTCAAAGCCGTTCTGGCGCGCGGCTTTCACGACCTGGTGGCGCCGCATGGCTGACGCCGGCGAGCCAATTGTGTGGGCCCGCCGGCGTTTGCCTCAGCTTCAGTTTGGCGCTTGTGCGGGCGTTTGAGCCTCAGCAAGGCCGGGGACATGCTCCGCGCCGGTCACGACTTGCACGCTCGACCCCGTGAAGGCATCGCCAATTGACTCAAAGCGTCCACCGAGGCAGCCGGCGAGAAACGCCTCCGCCACGGCGTGATACGACGTGTTGTTCTCTGGTCGTGCGAAGCCGTGGCCTTCATCCGGATAGAGCAGGTAGGTCACCGGAATATTGCGCTCCTGCATCGCCGCGACGATCTGATCGCTCTCGCCCTTGTTGACGCGCGGATCGTTCGCGCCCTGAGCGATGAGCAGCGGCCGGCGAATGTCGCTTACGCGGGTGATCGGTGAGCGCGCCATCATCGCTTCGCGCCCCGCCGGCGTCCGTGGATCTCCCATGCGCGGATACCATTGGCCTTCGAGCTGCGGCGCCCAATAGGGCGGGAAGCTCTCGATCAACGTCACGAGGTTCGATGGGCCAACGAGATCGACGCCGCACGCGAACGTGTCGGGCGTGAAGGTGAGGCCCACCAGCGTCGCATAGCCGCCATAGGAGCCGCCAAAGATCGCGACTTTGTCCGCCGTGGTGACGCCGTTCTCGACCGCCCAATTGATCGCGTCGAGCAGATCGTTGTGCATATTGCCGGCCCATTGCATATCGCCGGCGTTCACGAACGCTTTGCCGAAGCCCGTCGAGGCACGGAAGTTCACCTGCAAAGTCGCGTAACCGCGGTTCGCGAACCATTGCGATTGCGCGTTGAAGCCATAAACGTCGCGGCCCCACGGTCCGCCATGCACATTGAGCACCAACGGTACCGGCGCGTCGGCGCGTCCGTCATTGTTGGCGTCTGCCGAGGGCGGCAGTGTGAGATAGGAAACGAGCGTCAGCCCGTCGCGTGATGGAATCTCGACAGGGTGCATCTCCGCCAAGGTATCGTCGGCGAGCGATGGGCGCTGGTCGAACAATTTCGTGAGCGTCCGGCCGTTGCGGTCGAAGCGATGCATCGACGGAGACGCCGTCGCGCTGTTGACATTGACGATCCAGGTCTGGTTGTCGCTGGTCTGCGAAAGAATGGCGATGTCGCCGTTCAATTGCTCGCGCAGATACGTGAGATCGGCGCCTACCGCCTGGTCCACGCCCGTCCATTCGTTGCGCAAATAGTTGGCGCTATACGCCAAAACCTCAAATGTCGTCGGGTGGATCATCACATTGCCGACGTCAGCACGGGCGTTCTCGCCGATCAATGTTGATTGGCCGGTCGCGAGATTGACTGACGTCAACGCCGCGCGCTCGCGTCCAACTGACGTGAGCATGTAGACGGAATCGCCCGCCGCGTTGAAGCCGATAGCGTTCGTGGTCATGCCATCTTCGGCG
The DNA here is from genome assembly GCA_000974665.1 of alpha proteobacterium U9-1i. NCBI lineage: Bacteria > Pseudomonadati > Pseudomonadota > Alphaproteobacteria > alpha proteobacterium U9-1i. The sequence continues at coordinate 1,816,594 of BBSY01000002.1, forward strand.
GCGATGCGTTGAAACTCGACCCAACGATTGCCGTCGCGGCGCATGTAGCGACCGCCGCCACCAGGCGCATCCTCGTAGGCGATGCGAACGTTGAGGTCGTTGTCGAAAGCGAAATTCTGGAAGCCTTCGACGTTGCGATAGACGATCGTGCGCGTGCCCGCCGTCAAATCGACGGCGTAAATGTCGTACGCGCGCGGATCGCGATCGTTCACGCCGACCAGCACAATGTTCGGACGCCGTGACGACGTCGCGAGGATGTTGGTGCGCGCCGGTGTGCGGCTTGGCGCGAAGGAGCGGCTTTCGCCGCTGCGCGGGTCGACGGCGTAGAGCAGGAAGTTCTCGTCGCCATTGGTGTCGTTCGTGTAGATGATGTAGCGGCTGTCGGCGGACCAATTGTGGAAGCGGATCGGCCGATCCGTCGCCTGCGTGATGGGCTGAGCGGCGCCGAGATCGTTTGCGGGCGCCACATAGATATTCATTACGCCGTCGCGCGGGGCGAGCCATGAAATCTGCGAACCATCCGGGCTGATCCGCGCCTGGTTGCGCTCGGGGTTGCCGAACAATTCCTCACGCTCGATCAGTGCGGTCTCAGCTGGCGGCTGATTGCAGGCGGCCAAGCACAAGCCGGCGCCGAGCGCCAAAGCCGAAAAAATCCGTCGCAACATGCGTCGCCCTCCACGAAACACGGGGGCACTGTAACGACGCGCCCGCCGAGGGCAATCAATGTTGGGTTAGGTCAGCTCTTGCGGTCCGCCAAGGCGGCCAGCTGCTTCTGCATCGCTTCCATCTGCTTGCGCAGTTCGGTCAGCTGCTCGTCCTTCGAGGCCTCATCGCCTTCATCGGTGCGCACGCCCGGCATGCCTGGCATGGCGCCGCCGGCGAACGGGGTCCACATGGTCATCGCTTTTTGGAAGAGCTCCATGTTGCGCTGCGCTTGTTCCTCGAACGCCGCCATCGGTGTGCGCCCGCCGAACGTGCGCGAGAGGCTTTCGCGCATCTGTTCTTGGCTCTTGGTGAAGCTTTCCATGCTCATTTCGAGATAGGGCGGCAGGAAACCCTGCATGCTGTCGCCATAGAAGCGGATCAGACGGCGCAGGAACTGCACCGGCAACATGCTCTGGCCCTTGCTCTCTTGCTCGAAGATGATCTGCGTCAGCACCGAGCGCGTGATGTCGTCGCCGGTCTTGGCGTCTTGCACAACGAAATCGATCCCTTCGCGCACCATTTCGGAGAGGTGGTCCAAGGTGACGTAGGACGATGTCGCGGTGTTGTAGAGCCGCCGGTTCGCGTACTTCTTAATGGTGACGAGTTCGGCCGCCGCCTGACCACCAGGCTGCTCGCTCCCGCCATTTTCCGTTTCCGCCACCACGTTCCGCCTCGCATTTCGCACCCGCGAAAGCTTCACGGGCGGCGGAGAATCCCTCGCCCTTCGCCGCAATGCAAGAAGAACCCTGCGAACGGGAGGCGGGAGTGCTTGGAATTCGCCCCGTGCTTGTGCAATTAAGGCAAAGGCTAACGGCATTTTCGCCAAACTTTCTCGACCCCTTGAGGCGCCCCCATGTCCGATATCGTCATCGTCTCCGCCGCCCGCACCCCGGTTGGCTCCTTCAACGGCGCCTTTGCTGCGACGCCCGCGCATGAGCTTGGCAAGGTCGCCATCACCGCCGCGCTGCAGCGCGCAAAGGTGGACGCGGGCGAAGTCTCGGAAGTGGTGCTGGGGCAGGTGCTGCAAGCCAATCAGGGGATGAACCCCGCCCGCCAGGCGAGCCGCGCCGCCGGCGTGTCAGATGACGCGCCGGCCTGGTCGCTGAACCAGGTCTGCGGCTCGGGGCTGCGCGCCGTCGTCGTCGGCTACCAGCAGATCAAAGCCGGCGATGCGAGCATCGTCGTCGCCGGCGGCCAGGAGAACATGAGCCTCGCCCCGCACGTGGCGCACCTGCGCAACGGCCAGAAGATGGGCAATCTCGAGTTCAAGGACACGATGATCACCGACGGCCTCACCGACGTGTTCAATGCCTACCACATGGGCGTCACCGCCGAGAACGTCGCCGAGAAATGGCAGATCACCCGCGAGCAGCAAGATCAGTTCGCCACGCTCTCGCAGCAGAAGGCGAGTGCCGCGCAGAAGGCCGGCAAGTTCAAGGACGAGATCGCCGCCGTCACCGTGTCGGGGCGCAAGGGCGACGTCGTGTTCGACGCTGACGAATACATCAAGCACGACGCCACCATCGAAGGCGCGGCCAAGCTCCGCCCGGCCTTCAAGAAGGACGGCACCGTCACCGCCGCCAACGCCTCCGGCATCAATGACGGCGCCGCAGCCCTCGTGCTGATGAGCGCCAAGGAAGCCGAAAAGCGCGGCCTAACGCCGCTCGCCCGCATCGCCTCCTGGGCTTCGCGCGGCGTCGATCCGAGCGTGATGGGCGTCGGCCCGATTCCGTCCTCGAAAGCTGCGCTCGAAAAGGCCGGCTGGAAAGTTTCCGATCTCGACCTCGTCGAAGCCAACGAAGCCTTCGCCGCGCAGGCCTGCGCCGTGAACAAGGACATGGGCTGGGACGACGCGATCGTGAACGTCAATGGCGGCGCCATCGCCATCGGCCACCCGATCGGCGCCAGCGGCGCGCGCGTGCTGACGACGTTGCTCTACGAACTCCAACGCCGCGGCAAGTCCAAAGGGCTCGCCACCCTCTGCATCGGCGGCGGCATGGGCATCGCGCTTTGCGTTGAGCGGTGAGTTAGGCGCTAACGCCCTTCTCCCGCAGCGCGGGAGATCACGGCGCCTTGATCGAAGTGGTCGCGCGAAGACGATCTCGTTGCTGCGCGACACGCCCTAGTCCGTCGTCGAAAGGTAGTCCTGCACCCGACCCAAAGCTGCGTAATCAAGACCGTCGCACCTTGGATCGCCTGCATATGAGCGGACGACATCAATGATGCATGCCGCGTCTTGCTTGGTAGTGGGCGGACTTTGGAGGATAAACTTCTCCGCATCTTCAAGGTTCGTCGGAGGGGCAGCCAACCGCCGCCCGAGGCGCCAATGTTCATGTGCGTGTGGGATCGATATCCAGGCCATGGGGTGTGTCCGCGCGTTTTCGCAGCTGTTTGGCCCGAGCGTATGGGGCCCATCGGCTTTCACCGAGGGCGAACAAGCAGAGCGCCATGATGCCTCCCCAGAGGATGAGGCGAAGCGTTATGCCCGGCCAGATGTACTCTTGCGGGCTGACCAGCGTTGCGAAGTGGGTTGAGAAAATAACGAGTTGAAAGCCGGATGCGCCAATCAACCACCATCGCTCGTATCGCAGCGCCAGAGTCACAAGGATCGTCAGCGTGATGCCTGACGCGAGCGCCGGCCAAACCGGTCCCTCACGTGTCAGATAGGGCGAAACGAACATCAAGCAGGTGAGGGTGGCTGCCGCGATACGCTCAGGCGTCTTGCCCGCCGCCAACAACAATGCAAGCGCACTGATGCTGACGGCGAGAAAGCCGTATTGAGCGAGGGTGAGAGTCAGCGCCAAGTTCAAGCGGCGGCTTGATCCTGTACGCTGAAAGACGGCATCTCCTTGATTTTTTCGTCGAGTGGCCCGTCCATGCGCCATTCAATCGCCAAATCTTTGGCGACCTTCGCCAAATTGCCGTGACCGCTGGCGATCGCTCCGCGCGCCTCCGTCATCGCCCTTAGGCCTCGAACGATGTCTTCGAGCGCGTCATGACCGACTTCGGCAGCGAATCTGCCCTCAAAGCGCGCCTCGATGAGTGCACTTACGAGAGCGTTGGCTTGGAGGATAGTCTCATCCATTTTTCTTTCGGTTTGTTGAATTTGGCGGGCGATGCGCGCCGCCGACCTGATCTGTCTCATTTGGTCGCCCCTAAAAACCGCTCCAGCGTCAGCGCGCGTTCTCCGGAGCGTACGTGGCGGCTCGGTCAGTCGAGACGCTCATAATCACGGTCACCCCGGCAAACACGAACGCCACCAACACGGCCACCGCGAGGATGAGACCTAGCCTCATCAACCGGGATGGCGGGCGCGGGAGTTGCGCAAATATGCTCGCAAATCCCGACACGTCGGTGCCGGTTCGTTGCGCCGACAGGAATGGAGGAGAAACGTCGCCATCTTCGTAGCCTATCGGCAAAGGATACTCAGGGTACAATTCACTCAGCTTGGCCGCGGCGCGAATGCGGTCGCGCACCCCCAGTTTGGAGTAGGCGCGCGACAAGTGGTTGCCGACGGTCCGCGGCGACAAATCAAGGCGTTGCGCGATCTCAGCGTCACTCAATCGTCGGCCGGCCCAGTAGAGGCACTCCCTTTCCTTTGGCGTAAGCTTGTCCGTCATCTCAGCTCCCGAAGGGACGATGGGGCCATCGGGGCGTAGCGTCTCGAGGAGCGCAGAGCCAGAGGTTTGCCGACGGGGCCAGGCCCTCTGCGGGTCGAGTACGCATTGATCCGTTCAGCCGGGCTTGCGGGCACGTTTGCGCTTAGGGAGTTCGTCAAAGAAATGGGCCATGTCTACGTCCAGAGCGTTGGAGATCTCGTACAGCCGACTGGCGGCGACACGGTTGACGCCCTTTTCGTACTTTTGAATCTGTTGGAACGTTACGCCGACCAGCTCAGCGAGATGTTCCTGGCTCATTCCGATGTCGAGCCGGCGCTCACGCATCTTGTGTCCTATGTGGGCGTCTACGGCGTTCGTCGAGCGTTGCTCTGTCATTGCGCTACCTTGAGAAGCCGTTTTGTCACGCTCCCGATAGACATCGCGCCATGCCGCAATGCAACATCTCAATGCGCCGTGCTCAACCAAGTTCCCGCCCGCAGCGAATGAGCATGGGCGCCCGCGCTACCCAATCCCCAAAGCCCTCAGCACCGCGCCTTGATCGAAGTACGGTCGCTCGCAGACGATCTTGTCGCTCTCGGGCGCGAACTCGAACGACGCGCTCATGCGCACGCGGAAGCTCTTGCCTGTCGGCGCTATTGTGCGCCCTGGCAGCTTGAGCGGCCCCAGATGCGTGCCGGTGAGCCAGAACTCCACCAGCACCGTGTCGCCATCATGGGCGATGGCGATGATCTCGTTGCCCTGATCGGGAAACGGCGTGCGTGAGGCTGCGAAATAGGCGCGCACCGCCGATTCGCCATCGAACACCTGGCCGCCGCCGTGCATCTCGTAGCGCGGGTGTTCAAACGTCGCGATCACCTTGTCCCATTCGTGGGTCACCTCCAGCGCCATATGATCGCGGACGGTTTGGAGTCGGCGGGCAGCGAGGTCGGTCATGCGCGCAGCATGGCGCCATCGCCGCGCCGGCGGCTAGTACATTTCCAAATCCCGCGCTGAAACGACAGCCCCCGCATAGCCAAACTCGCGCATTTCCGCGACCAGATCTTCGTCCGTCGCGCCCCAATAGAGCTGGTGATACAGCACCACCAGCGCCGGCCGCGTTTCATTCGCGATCGCCGCCAGTTCGCGCGTCGAGGTGTGGAAGCTCGAATGATAACGCTGCCACTCCGGAGGCCGCGTGGAGAAGCGATGCGTGGAATAAACCTCGTGCGCGAGGATATCGGCGCCGCGCGCCGCTTCGCGCAGCGCTGGGCTTGGCCGCGCATCGCCGGAAATCACGATCGTCGTCGTCCCATCGCTGACGCGATACCCAAATGCGTGCGTCCACGTTCCATGCAGCACCGGTATCGCTTCCACGCGCACGCCATCCCGCTCCATCACGACGCCAGCGCGACGGATGTCTGTCGCGTTCGTGCGCCATCCTGTGCGATTGGACGGTTCACCACCATCGAGACGCATCCGCACATCATCGCGATAAGCGCTCTGCAGCGCGCGCGCCATGCGCGTTGTGCCGGGTGGCCCGTAGAGCGCAAGCGGCGCGGTGCGCTCCAGCACCCACGGTGAAAACATCACGTCTGGCAGGCCTAACGTATGGTCTGAGTGCAGATGCGTAAGGAACATCGTATCGAGACGCGATGCTTCGAGCGCGACGAGGCTATGTTGTCGCGACGCGGCGGCGGCGCGCCGCACGATTCCAGGCCCCGCGTCGAACAAATAGCTTCGTTCGCCCTTGACGATTGCCAGCGCTGGCCCCGAGCGATCCGGATCGGCGTTCGGGGTGCCCGTTCCCAACACAACCAACCGCATCCGATCAATTGGCGCCATGCTCTGCGCGGAACTGGCGCCAATCGCGAAGACACAGAGCGCCAACAACGTGACGGCATACCGATACATAGGCTTCGCTCTCCAGCGTTGTTTGACTACGCGAGAGGGACCTTAGTGCGCGCACTTTGTGCGCCAAGCACGGATCGACGGAGCAACACGGATGAGCTCTCACATCATCGCCGCGGCGGCTGCACTCGCGCTTGCTGGATGCGCGTCCGCGCAAGCGCAAACCGCGGCGCCGGCGCCGCCGCCGTGCACCACGGCGGAGTTTCACCAGATGGATTTCTGGCTCGGCGATTGGGATGGGCGTTGGGATGCATCGCCCAGCATGCCCGCCGGGCAGGGGCGCAACATCATCACCCGCGAGTACGGCGGCTGCGTCATCCAAGAAGCGTTCACCGGCGACGCAAGCACCGGCGATCTCATCGGCCATTCGGTGTCGACGTACGACGCGCCCTCGCAGCGTTGGCGTCAAACCTGGGTAGATAATCAAGGTGGGTATTACGCGCTGATCGGCGGGCCGGAGGGCGACGATTTCATCCTCCACCTCCACCGCCCACGCGATAACGTGCTCGTGCAACGCATGGTGTTCGAGGACATCACCCCGCAAGCCTTCACGTGGCGCTGGCAGAGGACCCCCGATGCCGGCGCGACATGGGCGGACCAATGGGTGATCCAGTATACGCGCCGCGCGCCGGGCTGAATTTTTCGCGCCGAGCGCGTGACGCGTGTTGCTTCGCCGGCTGAGACCGGCAAAGTGTTCCAAACGGCTCTTCGACCGGGAGGAATACATATGGCGCGCGTGGCATTGGTGACGGGTGGAACCCGCGGCATCGGCAAAGCGATTTCGGCCCGGTTGAAGGCTGACGGCTTCAAGGTCGCGGCCAATTACGCCGGCAATTCCGAAGCCGCCGAAGCCACCGCCAAGGAACTCGGCATCAGCGTCTACAAATGGGACGTGGGCGACGCCGCCCAGTGCGCCGAAGGCATCGCCAAGGTGACGGCTGAACTCGGGCCCGTGGACGTGCTTGTAAACAATGCCGGCATCACCCGCGACGGCCTCTTCCACAAGATGGCCGCCGAGAAATGGGACGACGTCATCCGCGTCGATCTCTCCTCGCTCTTTTACATGACGCGCCCGGTGATCGAAGGCATGCGCGAGCGCGGCTTCGGCCGGATCATCAACATCAGCTCGATCAACGGCCAAAAAGGCCAAGTGGGGCAGGTCAATTATTCAGCCGCGAAGGCCGGCATGATCGGCTTTACTAAGGCGCTGGCCCAGGAAGGCGCCAGCAAGGGCGTGACTGTGAACGCCATCGCACCGGGCTACATCGATACAGATATGGTCGCGGCCGTGCCTGAGGATGTGCTGAAGAAGATCATTTCCACCATCCCAGTGGGCCGCCTCGGCAAGGCCGAGGAAATCGCCCACGCTGTTTCGTTCCTCGCCTCTGACGGCGCAGCATTCATGACGGGCGCCACAATCACCATGAACGGCGCGCAATATATCGCGAGCTAACGTGCGGTAACCCCGCCGGAACCTGACGCCGTGTTCAGCGTTTTCCCTCCGACTGACAGAGGAGAAAAGTCATGGACAAAGAACACGTGAAAAGCGCCGCCGATAAAGCTTCCGGCGCGCTGAAGGAAGGCGCTGGCAAAATGACCGGCAACAAGAAGCTGGAAGCCGAAGGCAAGTTCGATAAGGCCAAGGGCGAAGTCCGCGAAGTCGTGGGCGACGCTAAGGATGCGGCGCGCCGCGCCGCCGACGAAGCCAACAAGCACTAAGCTTTCCTCAAAAGCGATTTGGATGGCCCGCGTGAAAACGCGGGCCATTTCGCGTCAGCCCGGCTTATGGACGTATTCGAGCTTCAGTCCGTCCGGGTCGGCGAAAAACACCGCATAATAGCCGGCTCCGTAGCGTGGGTACTCGGCTGGCGCATCGAGGATTGTCGCCCCGATCTCCAGCAAAAGCGCGTGCAACGCATCGACATCGGCGCGGCTGTCCGCATTCCAAGCGACGTGATGCAGCCCCGGCGCATAGCGATCGTGCGCGCGGTCAGCGCTTTCCGGCTTTGCCCGCATGACGCCAAACGATGTTACAAATCCACTTGCGTCGCGCAGGTCCATATCGAAGCCGCGCTCGTGGTCGGCCACGAACACATAACCCATGAAGCCCAGCACGGCCTCGTAGAATGCGCGCGACGCCTCTGGTGACTTCACCGTGACATCGACGTGGTGCACCGCGCCGCGCACCCTCATCGGTTTGCGCCTGGTTTCCACATGATGTCGGCGCGTCCCTGATCGTTGGCGTAGCGCGCGGCCACGAACAGCATATCCGACATGCGGTTGGCGAACTTGATCGAGGCGGGCGAAACCTTCTCCACGGCCGCAAGCGCCACGATCGCCCGCTCCGCCCGACGCATCACTGCGCGCGCCACGTGCAAATGCGCCGCCGCCGGCGATCCGCCCGGTAGAATGAAAGAGGTGAGCGGCGAAAGTTTCTCATTCAGCGCGTCGACCTCTGCTTCCAGCCGATCCACTTGCGCGTCGATGATGCGCAAAGGTTCGTACGGCAGCGGCTTGTCGGTTTCCGGCGTCGCCAAATCTGCGCCCAGATCAAACAGATCGTTCTGCGCTCGGTCCAATATCGGATCGAGCGTTGGGTCAGCCGTCGTATAGAGCCGCGCTACGCCGATCGCGGAATTGGCCTCATCCACGGCGCCGTACGCTTCCACGCGCGGGCTGGCCTTGGACACCGGCTCACCCGTCGCCAGCCGCGTCTTGCCGCCGTCGCCGGCCTTTGTGACGATCTTATCGAGCCTAACCATGGCTTTGCTTCCACCACATCGCCGCCACCAGCACCAAGATCGCCACGAACTGCGCCAGAACGCGCATCCGCATCGCCTTGTTTGACCACGAGCGGCCGAAATCGCCGCCGCGGAACATCGCGTAGATGCCAAAGCACAAGACCGCGAACACAACGAAAAGCGCCAGCGGAATGAGGTAATCAAAGGGGTCCATGCGCTGAGCTTACCACCCCCTCCCGTTCAAGGGAGGGGGCAGGGGGTGGGGTGAACCGCCACGCCTGGAATTGCGCCTGATCAGTGCGGCCCCAATCCTGCCGCCGCGCCTGCTACCCTTAGCCCATGACCGAATCGCTTCTGCTGATCCTTGCCCTGGCGGCCGTCGGGGCCGCGCTCTGGTTCGCCTCACGCTCCGCCGGCGTTGAGCCGATCCGGGCCGAGCGCGACCGCGCGCTTGCTGAGCTCACCACACTCCGCCAGGAAAACGCCCGCCTCGGCGCCGAACTCGCGGCGGAAAAGAGCGCCGCTGGCGCGCGCAACGAATCCGAAGAGGCCCGCTTCCTGGCGCTCGCCGCCAAGGCGCTCGAAGCCTCGCAGCAGAACTTCATGACCCTCGCGAACGAAACGTTCGAGAAGCACAAAATGGCCGCCCAAGGCGGCGTCAAGGAGGTGCTGACGCCCGCGCAGGAAGCGCTCGCCAAGCTCGCCGGCCAAGTTGAGGCGCTGGAAAAATCACGCACGCAGGACAAAGCCGCGCTGGGCGAACAGATGCGCGCCATCGGCGACACGCTGAAGGAAACCCAAGGCGTCACCGGCAAGCTGGTGCAGGCGCTGCGGCAAAGCCCGAAAGCGCGCGGCCGTTGGGGCGAGCAGACGCTGCGCAACGTGCTCGAACTCTCCGGTCTCTCCAGCCAAGTCGATTTCACCGAACAGGTGTCCACCACCGACGGCGAAGGCGCGCGTTTGCGTCCGGACGTGGTGATCAATCTGCCGGGCGGGCGCTGCATCGTCGTCGATTCAAAGGTCGCACTCTCCGCTTATCTCGACGCGATTGAAGCGCCTGATGAAGCAGCGCGCCTGGTTCTGCTGAAGAAGCACGCGGCGGAATTGAAGAGCCACGTGCGCAATCTGGCCTCGAAGGATTATTGGAAGCACGTGCCGGCGACAGCGGATTTCGTCGTGCTGTTTGTGCCGGGCGAAAACTTCCTCGCCGCTGCCGCCGAGCAGGATGCGAACCTGTTCGACGACGCGTTCGCGGCGAAAGTGATCATCGCCACGCCATCGACCATGGTCGCGTTGGCGAAATCGGTGGCCTATGGCTGGCGTCAGGAGCAAAGCGCCAAGAACGCCCAGGAAATCGCCGAACTGGGTCGTGAGCTCTATCGCCGCATGGCGGTGATGAACGATCACCTCACCAAGGTCGGCGACAGCATCGGTCAAACCGTAACGCGCTACAATGCGTTGCTGGGATCGGTCGAAAGCCGTGTCATGCCCCAAGCGCGCAAGTTCAAGGAATTGGGCGCGGGCGACGCCGGCATCGACATCGCCGCCGCGCCACAACTCGAAACCGCGCCGCGCCTGCCTGCGCCGCCAGAGCAACTTGAGCTCACGCCGCCGCCTGTGACGACGTCGCGCCGCGCGCGCTAAAAATCGTTGATGCTCATGTCGGCGCGCCAGGGCCAAGCGCCGGCGCGCAGGCCGCACGTCGCGGCATCGAACGTCGCTTCTGAGACCACAACCGTGTTCGTCGGCGTTTCTTCGATGCGCAACTCTTCCAAGCGGAACGGCAACCTGTCGTCGGCGATGAACGCCGACAGCTTCAGCCAGAAGCAGGCCGCCAAGGCCTCCGTCGTCGGATCGCCCTGAAACGTCATGATCTGGTTCAGCCGTTGTGGCTCGCGCTCGCGGAAGAACGCGATCAGCGGATCGCCTTCGCCCAGATGCAGCGAATGATCGACGGCCTCATCGATCCATTGGTGCCAACGCTTCTTCACGCGCTCGAACGGCGCGGTGGAATTGGTCGCGCTGAAGCGGAAGCGCTCCAGCGGCGCGAGCTTTACGGTGACAAATTCATTGTGGCCGTGCGGCACCGCGCAACGGGGGCTATCGGTCGCCAACAGGCGATGCGCCATCGCGTAGCGACGGGTGAATTCCAACGCAGCCATGATCTTCCTCGAAGCAACCCGCAGCACAGACGAGCGCCAAGAGCGCTTGATAGGTCAAAAGCGGCGCTACTTCCAGAGCGGCTCGCCCAGATTGATCTTGCTCGGCGGCACCAGCCCGCCCACCGCCGCGCCAATCAGAGCGCCGCCAACCACGCCCGGGCCGCCGCCAACCAGGCCTACGCCCGCGCCAATGCCGGCGCCTGATACGATCCGCTCGCCTTGCGCTGTGCCGCACCCGGCGACAAGAACCGCGATCGCTGCGGCCGTTATGGCTTTTTGCATGACATCCTCCATCAACGTTCAAGCGAACGTCGCGGCGATGCGTAACCAGAACGTAAATGACGCGCAGGGGCTTTCGCCTCTGCGCGTCAAAAACTCGCGTAATCCGTTGTTTAGTTCGGCTTCGGCTGATCTTGATCCGGGAATTCCGGGTCGTTCCACACCGGGTCGCCAAGGTTCACGTTTTCAGACGGCGCCACTGCGCCCGCGACGCCGCCGACAACCGCGCCCGTGCCAGCGCCGACAGGACCAAGCACCGCGCCCGTGCCCGCGCCAATCGCTGCGCCAGAGGCGATGCGGTCGCCGGTCTGCGTGCCGCACGCTGCAAGGGCCAGCGCGCTGGCCGCGACGAGAACGAGCTTCTTCATGTGAATTCTCCTCAGTGAAACTGAGGGAGCAACTTGCGTAGCAAATGATCGTTCCCGCGCGAATTTGGACCATTTGTGGGCAATGGAGACGGCCATGAAGCGCAACCGCGCGCGTTTATTGCGCCTGGTGCGATGATGATCAGCCAACCAGAATAAGAAATGCGGCGACCCAGAAAACCTTGAACGTCACGCGTCCCTCCAGCGCAGTCTGACAAGCGCGCAACGCCGCTCAGGCGTTTTGGTTGCGTCCCGCTAGAACCAGCGCCGCCACTTGGCTATGCCGAACAAGATCGCTGGCGCCGCAAACATCAGCGCGAATCCCACCCAAGGGCCCCAGCCGGCGCGAAACCAGCTCATAGCCTCGAAATTCATGCCGAAGATCGACGCGATCAAAGTTGGCGGAACGAACGCGATGGTGGCGAGCGAGAGCGCCTTCAACACGTTGGTTTGCGCCGCGTTGATAAAACCGAGCGTCGCATCCTGCAGGAACGAGAGCCGGGGCTGCAGCGCCTCGGCGATGCGCTCCAACTCGCTGACATCGCGCCCCAGCGCCGAGAGACGCGCATTGTCGAGCCCGTGTCGATCCTTCGCCAAGCGCGCATAAGCCAAAAGGCGTTGCAGGCTGGCGAGAGAGTCATGCGCAAGAGCGCTCAACGCGCCGATGCGGCCCAGCGTGCGCAATGAAGCATGCAGATCAGGCGGCGTCTTTTCGTCGAAGATCGCGCTCGACAACGTGTTGGCGTCGCGCGTTGCCTCGGCGAGCAAATCCGCGAGCCGTTCGGCCGCGCCTTCAAGCAGCGCGAAGAACACGTCCGCGCCATTCTGCGCCGAGCCTACGCGCGCAGAGGCGCGGCCTTGGCCGACCTCGAACGCGCGCGGATGGATTTGTCGAACTGTGACGAGTTTGTCCTTGACCAGGATGAAGGTCACCGCGCCCGAGAGGAATTTGCCTTCGTCGCGGCGGCCCAACAGCGTGGCCGTGAGATGTAGCGCGCCCTGATCCTCGTAATAGCGCGCACTTTCCTCGAATGCGGCGCGCTCCGCAGGGGTTGGCACGTCGATGCCGAGCGCGGCTTCTACCTCCGCCTCCTCTTCGTCGGTGGGGGAGTCGAGGTCGTACCAGAGAGCGGCGGGGTCAAGGCATGCCGCCACCGCGCCGCCGCGAGAGATCACCCGAAGCATGGCCGAGGGTTAGCGCTGTTTGCGTACCGAGCCAATTGCTTCCGTCATTCCGGGTGCGGCGTCGCGAACCCGGAATGACGGTGCAAACTATTCGCTCTTTTGCGTCGCGCCGCGCGCCATCACGTAGCGCACATTCATCAAGGTCGAGACGTCCGCCAGCGGATCGCCGTCGACAGCGATGATGTCGGCGGAGAGGCCTGGCGCGATGCGGCCCGTCACGTTGTTGAGCTGGAGATGGTCAGCGGCGTTGATCGTCGCCATCTGCAGCGTTTGCAGCGGCGTAAAGCCGGCTTCCACCAGCAGCTGGAATTCGCGCGCGTTTTCGCCATGGGCCGAAACGCCCGTGTCGGTGCCGAAGGCGATACGCACGCCAGCGGCGCGGGCGCGCCGCGCCATGCTCGCGAGGTCGCGGCCGACAACACGGGCTTTGTCCGCCTGCGCCGGCGTCAGCACGCCGCCGCGCTCGGCCAATTGCGCCACCCACCAGCCGGCTTCCAGCGTCGGCACGAGATAGCGATTGCCTTGGCGCAACAGGCGGATGGAATCGTTGTCGAGATAAGTGCCGTGCTCGATGGAATCGACGCCGGCCCGCAGCGCCGCATTGATGCCGCCAACGCCGTGCGCGTGCGCGGTGACGCGCCGGCCCATCGCGTGGGCGGCGTCCACGATCGCGGAAAGTTCTTCATCGGTCAGCTGCTGGGCCACGCCGGCCGCAGTGTTGGACAGCACCCCGCCCGTCGCCGTGATCTTGATCACGTCGGCGCCCGCCTGGATTTGACGGCGTGTCGCTTGGCGGCACGAATCCGCGCCCGAGCAAGCAGCAGGGCTGCGCATCACGTTGATGATGTCCGGGGCAAAGCCGTTGGCGTCGGCGTGGCCGCCATCCGGCGTCACCGCCGCGCCTGACGCGATAATGCGTGGGCCGGGAATGCGGTTCTCGCGGATCGCGCGGCGTAGGCCGAACACGGCGTCATTCGCGCCGCCCAAATCGGCGACCGTCGTGAATCCCGCCATCACCGTGATGCGCGCGTTGCTAGCGCCGCGCAGTGCGCTGTCGGACACCGTCAGCTGCACTTCGTCCAGCAATTGGTTCGGTCCGAGTTCGCTGGTGAGGTGGACGTGGCTATCGATCAGGCCTGGCAGCACGAAGCGGTTGCGCTGGTCCACAACGCGCGCGCCGGCCGGCGTCACGTAGCCTGCTTGCACGCCAATGATGTTGCCGTTCGCGCCGACGAGGATCGATTGCTCCGTAAGCACCTGGCCCGTCGATGCATCCGCGAGCAGCCGCCCAGCATGGATCACGGTCGTCGCCTGCGGCTCCTGCGCGATCGCCGCGCTGGAAAGCAAAGCCAGCGCACCAAGTGCGCCTGCGAACGAAATAACGCGATGCAGCATGCTCAAATCCCCCACACACAAGCGGCGTCCGTGATCCGCCAGCCCAGTGCCGAGGTCAACCTCTTACGCCTGTATTTCGTCTCAAAGGCGAGCGCTACCAGAAGGCGATAAAGAGGGCGATGATGCAGCCTGCGATCAATGCTACCGCAACGCCAACCGCGATCGCGGGCCACCTGTCGGCGGCCTGCATGACGGGTTTCTTGTCTGGAACCCGCGCGCCCGCGGCGAGCATGGACTGGTACATCATCTCTTGCGCCGCCCACACGCGGTTAGCGCCCACATACCCGATGAACGCAAACGCCGGCACGGAGAGGCCGAGCAACATGCCCGCGCGGCTGAGCAGCGGGAGGATCGCGGCAATGCCGCCACCGACAGGCGCGTCCATCGTCGATTGCAGGATCAACGCGAACGCCACGCCGCCGAGCGCGCCGATGATCGCGCCACGCAGAGCAATCGCGGCTTGGCCGGGCTTGCGCCGCTCGGACCACACCCACAGGAACAGATCGCGCTGCCGTTCGTTCACGCGAGCCCCGCTTTGCGGCCAAAGCTGTGCGCCGCGCTCGCCAGCGGACGGATGCGTTTGATCATCTCAACAGCGTGCGAACTCGCCGCCGTGCCGTCGCGGACACGCCCGGCAATGCCCTGCAGGATGCAGGCGAGACGGTAGGCGTTGTAGGCGAAATACCAATCGAGATTGGCGATGCTGTCCCGGCCGGTGAGTTTGCAATAAAGCGCCACCACTTCCTCTTGCGTCGGAATGTTCTGCGCTTTGAGATCGAGCCCGGCGATGCCGGAGCGGCCATCCTGCGGCATCACCCAATTCATCAGGTAATACGTGAAATCGCCGAGCGGATCGCCGAGCGTCGAAAGTTCCCAATCCAGCACAGCGACCACACGCGGCGCCGTCGCGTGCAGGATCATGTTGTCGAGCCGATAATCGCCATGAACGATGGAGGTGCGCTCGCCCTCCGGAATGGTGCGCGGCAGCCACTCCGCGAGCGCGTTCATCTCATCGATCGTCTCGGTTTCGCTCAACCGATATTGCTTGGTCCATCGATCGACTTGCCGTGCGAAATAATTCCCCGGCTTGCCGTAATCGCCCAGCCCGATCGCGACATGATCGGTGTTGTGTAACTGCGCGAGTGTCGCGACCTTGTGTTCATAGATCGCGCGGCGATCGGCGGGCGCGCAGTTGGGCAACGCCCCGTCCCACAGGATGCGGCCTTCGACCATATCCATCACGTAGAACATCGCGCCGACGACGCTTTCGTCCTGGCAGAGCGCGTACGTGCGCGCGACCGGAAAGCCAGTCGGGTAGAGCGCGGCGAGCACCCGATACTCGCGATCGACCGCGTGCGCGGAAGGAAGCAATTTTCCACCCGGCTTTTTGCGCATCACGTATTTCTTGGCTGGCGTGACCAGCTGGAAGGTCGGGTTGGATTGCCCGCCCTTAAACTGGTTGACGGTCAGCGGCCCTGCAAAGCCCTCGACATGCGCGCTCATCCAGCGCGTCAGCGCCGCTTCGTCGAAACGGTTCTTTTCATCGACGGCTTTAACGCCCGTGAAGGTCGCTTCCGGTCCGGCTTGGCTCATGCGCGCGCTTCTCCCGGCGAAACATGAGCCTATCGCCGCCGGCTTTGCAAGAAATGCGCTTAGCTCAGCGCCCGCCACGCAATGTCGCGGCGGCAAAACCCGCCTGGCCAATCGATCAGACTGATCGCTGCATAGGCGCGCGACACCGCTTCCGCGAGCGTTGCGCCGTTTGCAGTGATGTTCAGCACGCGTCCGCCGGCTGCGCGCAGCATGCCATCTTCGTCCCGCCGCGTGCCGGCGTGAAAAATCTCCACGCCTTCGATGCGCGCGGCCTCGGTAAGCCCACGGATCACCGAGCCCGTAAGCGGTTCGTCCGGATAGCCTTGCGCCGCATAAACCACAGTGACGGCCGGCGTGTCATCCCATTCGAGCGCCGGCAGCGCCGCGAGTTCGCCCTTCGCCGCCGCGAGCAGCACGGGCGCGAGATCGCTGTTCAACCGGCGCAGCAAGGTCTGACATTCCGGATCGCCGAAACGCACATTGAACTCGATCAATTTGGGACCATCGGCGGAAATCATCAGGCCAGCGAACAGCACGCCGGTAAACGGGCGTCCCTCGGCCTTCATGCCTGCGAGAGTCGGCAGAATGATCCGCTCCATCGTTTGCGCGCGCGCGAGATCGGTAAACACAGGCGCCGGCGAATAGGCGCCCATGCCGCCGGTGTTGGGTCCTTTGTCGCCGTCGTAGGCGCGCTTATGATCTTGTGCGGCGCCAAAGGCGATTGCATTCTCGCCGTCACACAACGCAAAGAAGCTTGCCTCTTCGCCGGGCAGGAAATCCTCGATGACGATGCGTTGGCCCGCCGTGCCAAATTTGCGCAGGAACAGAATCTCGTCGATCGCCGCGTCCGCTTCGCGCCGGGTTTCCGCGAGCACCACGCCTTTGCCCGCGGCCAGCCCATCGGCTTTGATCACGTAAGGGGGCTCGCGGTCGGCCAAGTACGCTTTCGCGTGTATCGCATCGTCGAACACTTTATAGTTCGCTGTCGGCACGCCGTGGCGTCCGCAGAAATCCTTCATGAAGGCTTTGGAGCTTTCGAGTTCAGCCGCCGCTTGCGTCGGCCCGAAGCACGGCACGCCTACGAGCGCCAACCGGTCTGCGAGTCCTTCAGCCGCCGCCGATTCTGGGCCGATCACGACCAGATTGACCTGCTCGCGCATGGCGAAGGCGGCCAGCTCTACGGCGTCGGTGGCGGCGATCGCCACGCATCGTCCAAGCTCGGCCAGTCCTGGATTGCCAGGCGCGGCGATCACCTCCGAAACGAGCGGGCTCTGCTTGAGCTTCCACCCAAGCGCATGCTCGCGCCCGCCGGACCCGACGATCAGAATCTTCATAGGCTCACGGCTTGCGGCGCGCCGCGCGTGTGGTCAAGCGAAACGGACCGGACGTTGCTTCGACACGCGCCGCGCCGCCGCGTTTTGAGGCAATCGGTTAGCGCATCGGCGTGGCGGGCCTATATCCGTCGACCCGGATCCGGAGCTCGCTACGCTGCCGGCTCATGGCTACAATCATTGACCTCTGCAAAAATCTGCCAATCGCACGCTTCGCGCCGGGCGAGGTGCTGTTGGGCGAGGGCCAGAGCACCGGCCGGCTCTACGTGTTGATCGACGGCGCCGTCGAGGTGCTGAAGGGCGAGTTCCAGATCAATCTCGTCGCCGATCCTGGCGCCATCTTCGGCGACATGTCGGCGCTGCTCGGCATTCCGCACATGGCCACCGTCCGTGCCGCCACGCTCTGCGGCGCCCACGTCATCGAAGCCGGCGACGCGTTTCTGCAGAACAACAAGGAAATCGCCTACCAGCTCGCCAAGTTGCTCGCCCAGCGGCTGCACGGCGTGACGACGTATCTCGCCGATCTCAAGCGCCAGTTCGAGGATCGCGACGACCATCTCGGCATGGTCGACGACATTCTCGAAACGCTTGTGCACGAGCAGCGGCGCGAGTTTACGCCGGGCTCCGATCGAGAGCCTGACTACTGAGCCAGTTCGGCGGCGCGCTAAGGGACGTGCGCTCCAACGGTGCGTCGAGCCGCACCATCTCGTCGCCCGCGAGCGAAAACCACGCCGCCTCGCGCGCCGCCGTGTCGATGGCGATGTGCGTTGGAACCGGGCCGATCTGCCGGCCGCTGTTGAACACCCATGTGTCGCCAATCCGATCCGCCCACGAGCCGCCCGGCTTGAACGGCGCTTCGTGAATATGCCCCGTCAGCACGATGTCGGGACGAAATTCGCCAATCCATTCCGTCAGCGCCGCATCCCCAAATGAACGCTTGCCGTTCCATGCCGTCGGCGAGCCCTCGGGCGGGGCGTGATAGACCCAAATCCAGTTGCGCTTGGGTTTCGCCGCATCGCGCGCGAGCAGAGCGTGCACCTGTTCCTTCGACGCCGGCCCATCCCACCACGGGCACACGCTGACGAGTGTGTCGCCCATCTCGACGCTGTCGCCATCCGCCGGAATGCCCAGCAAACGCACCTTGTTCATCCAGGCCGCGATCTTTTCGCCGCTTGCGTCGCGGGTATCGAGATCGTGATTGCCGGACGAAACGATCACTTTCGTCCGCTCCGCCAGCCGCTTCAGATATTTGAGGATCACGACGATCTGCACGCCGCCATCGAGTTGGCCGGCGATGTCCAAATGATCGCCCGCGACCACCACAACATCGAACTGGTGCGCCATTGCGGCGGTCCAGTCATATTGCTTCAGCGCGTAGTGCAGGTCGGAGACAAGCAGGAGCTTCACAGCCGCGAGGCTAGGGTCGATCCAACGCTCGGCTCAATGCGCGGCTCACGCTTTAAAGCGCAATGCCCAAACTTTAAGCGCTTCGAGATAGGCGCGCAGATATTTGGCGGTCGTTTCGTCGGTGAGTTCGCCGGCGGCGTCGAACTTCTCATGCGCGCGAAACACCAGGATTTCCGGCTGCGGCATGCAGAGCGAATTGGTGAACTCAAACGCTTGGCGCAGCTGGCTCTGCCCACGCGCCGTGCCCGTTTGGCCGGGCGACGCGCCGATAATGCCAACCGGCTTGCCGCCCAGCGGCGCGCCCCGCGCCGGCCGCGAGGCCCAGTCGACCGCGTTCTTCATCACGCCCGGCACGCCATGATTGTATTCCGGCGTCACCATCAACACAGCATCGGCGGCGCGGATCGCGTCCTTGAACGCAACAACGCCCGGCGGATCGCCCGCTCCTTCCACATCGCCATTGTATAGCGGCACATCGTCGAGATCGTGGATCGCGATGCGCATGCCGTCCGGCGCCAGCTTTTGCGTGGTGCGCAAAAGCGCGCGGTTCAGCGATCCCTTCCGCAAGCTACCAGCGATGCCAAGCACGTTGAGGTCGGTCATGCGGCCAATATGGACTGGCCGCGCTCGCGTCACAACTTCGCGCGCACACGCTCCGCCAGCCCCTTGCGATCAAGCGCCGCCTCGAGTTTCGCCAAAGTCTCCACCGCGCGCCCCGCCTCGCGATCCAGTTCACGCGCCGCATCGTTTAACGCTGCCCACACCGGTACGAGCCGCTTCACAAGCTTCTTCCCCGCCGCGCTCAAGCCAAGCGCGCGCCGGCGCGCGTCCTCGGGGTCTGCATTCGCTTCAATCAAGCCACGATCGGCCAAAGCGCCGCGTGTCTGGCTCACCGCCGCATGTGTGACCCCGAGGGCATCAGCGAGTTCGCTCACACTCATCGCGCCATGCAGCGAGATTTGGTTCAGCACGCCGAACCAACGCTGCTCGAAGTCGATCCCAAGCTCCGCGTACAACCGGTCCGCCTCGCGATCGATGCGATCCGAGAGGCGCCGTAGCCGCGCCCCAATCGCCGCGCCGCCCTGGCTCGAAGGGTAGTCTCTTGACATATACGTAAGCGCTTACATAAATATGCGCCATGACGCAAGAGATAACACGGCGTTTGGCGCTCGCGGGCGGGGCCGCGCTCTTGGCTGCGCCCAGCATGGCGCAAGCCGAAAGCGACCGCGCTCTGGCCCGTCGCTTACGCGCGCACTGCGAAGCAATGGCGCGCGCTGGCGATCTCAGCGGCGCGGTGCTGCTTGCGAAAGAGGGGCGACCGCTCTATCGCGCCGCTTTCGGTCAGCGCAATCGCGGCGACGCGCTGCCGAACCGCCCCGACACCAAGTTCAACATCGCCTCGATCGGCAAGATGTTCACCTCCCTCGCAATCGCGCGTTTCGTTCAGCACGGGCAGTTGCGCTTCGAGGATAGTCTGCTCGCTGTTTGGCCGGACTATGCCAACCGCGCCATCGCCGAGCGCGTTACTATCGCGCAATTGCTGACGCACACTGCAGGCCTTGGCAATCACGCGCAGGCGTTGCCGCTCACCGAAGCTAACGCGCGCCGTACACAGACCGAAACGTTGGCGGAGTTTGTCAACCAGCCAGCGGCAGCGCCGCCCGGCAGCTTTTCGTACAGCAATGACGGTTACTTCGTTCTCGGCGCCTTGATCGAAAAGCTCAGTGGCGAAAGCTATTTCGAGCATTGCCACCGCACGATCTTCGCGCCGCTTGGCATGACCACTACCGGCGCAATCGCGCCCAGCGACATCGTCGGCAATGTCGCCCGTGCCTATGTGCGCGACCTTGAACGCCCCGGCGCGTGGCAAGACGCTACTATTGCACACGGGCTCGCCGGCAGCGCCGCTGGCGGCGCTTATTCCACCGTCGATGATCTGCTGATCTTCGCCAATGCGCTCTCCGCCAACCATTTGCTCAATGCCGAGCTCACCGCCGCCTGGACGCAAGGCCGCTTCGACTATCCGCGCGGTCGCTACGGCTACGGCACGAGCGAGGAAATTATCAACGGCCACTGCATCATCGGCCATTCCGGCGGCCATTACGGCGTCGCCGGCGAACTGATGCTCTTCGACAGCGGCTACACTTTCATTGTGTTGATGAATGGCGAGGTGGACCCGTTTTGGGACATCAACAACTGGATCAAGCGCGAACTTGTCGGCGAGAACGACACCGTCCGCAATTACAACTTCACCCGCGCCTTGATCGATGAGCTCGCCCGCGATCCCGCCGCCGGCCGCGCTTTCTACGCCGCCCGCGATCCAGCTTTGCGCGCGCGCCAATCCGTGATCGACGTGTACGGCTTCAAGCTCATCCACCAAGGGCGCACCGACGCCGGCTTCGCGTTGTTGCGCTTCAACGTCGAGACGTTCGGCGATTCCTCCGCGCTCTGGAGCATGGCCGAGGCGCTGTTCTTCGCTAATCGACGCAGCGAAGCGATGGATGCTTACCGCGCCTATCTCGCCGCTGAACCGGGCGACGCGGATGCACAACGCCGCCTTGCGCAGCTCGCGCGTTAGTCCTCGCTCTTCGGCTTCAGCGCGCCGGAGAACGTCAACACAGCAAGCGCCGCCAAGATCGCGCCAAAGATCGCGTACAGCGCATGCGCCCAGCGCCAGGCCGCCGCGCCTTCGAACGCACGCCATTGCGTCTCGCCAAGCTGCATGCCGGCAAACAATTCAGCGCCCGGCGCACGCCCCGGCGCGCAGAGCGATTGCTGGCCGAGGTCGATGATCGGCAACGCCACATCGACCGCATACAACGCCGGCTCAATGGTTCCGCCGCAGCGCGCGCCCGATTGCGTCACCAGCGCGCCTTGCGCGTCCATCGCCAACACGCCGGCCACGCCGATCACCAAAAACAGCGCCAACGCGCGCACGATCCGCAACGGCGCGAAGCCATAGCCGGCGATCAAGCCGAACGCGGAGGAGAACAGCCACGTCAGCGGCCCAGCCGAAGCATGCAGTGTGCGCTGATCATGCTGCGCCAGCAGCACATGGCGCGCGTCCTCGCGCTGGCCGGCGCGGGCGTACACGTCCGCGAGCGCCGCGTAGGGTTGCGGTGAGAAGCGCGGCGCGCGCCGCACCCACGCCAAACGCTGGCGCCAGCGATCGTCCTTTGCGTTGCTTTCGATGCGCCCGTAGCTGAAGCCGTCCAGATCGAGCGAAGCTGCTTCCGCGCCCCAACCGCTCTTCAGATCGTCCTCCAGCGACGCACAGCTTGCGCCAGAAAGATCGATCGCGCCGTCGGCCTGCATCGTCAATTGTTTGGCCTGCACGGCGCCACGCACATGCACATCCGCGAATGACAGCAGCGCGCCTTTCGCGCCCTCCGGCCCGGGCCCGCGCAATTCGAGGTTCACCCACGCCAATGCGCCATCGATTTGCGCGCGCTCAAACTTGGCGCCGCCTTCGATCACGGTTTTCTGTCCGTGCGGGGCGTAGCCGCTGTCGGCGATCTTGAACGTCACATTGCCGCCGACGCGCATGTTCGGCGCGCGAATGGCCCAGCCGCCGGCGTTCAGAAATCGCCCGCCGCCGAAGGCGAGATAGCCATCGACGCGCGCGTCCGGTAGGAAGATCTCGCCCTTGACATTGGCGCCGTGCAGCAGCACCGCGCCGCCAACACGCAGGTTCGGCGCATCGATCGCGCGTCCGAACTTCTCGCGGCCGCTGACGGCATGCGTCAGCTCGACGCCGCGAAGATCGAGATTGCGCGCGATGGACGCGCCTTGCAGCACGATTTGTCCGGCGATCTTCGCCGCGCCCAAAACCTGTCCGCCGATCTCGGCATTCCCGAAGATCAGGGCGGGGCCGCCATCGTTGCGGAAGGAGCCGCCACTTAAATCAACGTCGCCGCCGATGCGCGCGCTGAGCGCGTTGACTTGGCCCTCGGCCTTGAATTTGTCGCGCAGGCACACCGATCCGCCCACGCGCGCATCGTTCAGAACCAGCGCGTGTCCCTCGGCGTTGTCGCTGCGGTTGAGCAATTGCGCGCCGTCAGCCTGGATGCGGCCATGAATGTGCGCGCCCGCCAGCCAAACGCAGCCGAGTGCATCAAAGCCGTCATCGATCATCAGATTGCCGATGATCTCCGCGCCCTGAAGAAACAGCGCGTCGTCGTCGGCTTCCGCCGCGCGCGCGAGCTTTGCGCCGCTCAACGCAACATCGCCATCGATACGCGCGCCGCGTGCGCGCACGAGCAGCGTTTCGGTTCCCGGATCGCCAGAAAGCGGAGTGATAGCGCGCAAATCTAGTTCGCCGTCGATCGCCGTCTCATCTGCGATCAGCGCGCGCAATTGGCTGCCATGTAGGGAAACCCGCGCCAAACGCGCGTGCGAAAGATCGATTGTCTCGGGAATGTCACAGGCGATCAGCGCCAAAGCGGGAAGCCCCGCACCGCCGGCGCCGGTGCAATCGGTGAGGTCCAGCGCGCCTTCGACCCGCACGCCTTTCAGGCGCACGCCCGGCGTGCGCACCGGCCAGCCTGCGTCCAGTCCCAGCATCAATTTGCGCAGAAAACCGGCCCGCACCTGCGGCTTGCCCGGCCCGCCCATGGCGCTGAAATCGGCCACATCGCCGTCGCGCGTTCTGTCGAGCACGAATTGCTCGTGCGGCGACAGGTCATTCGCGTCGAATGCCATCAAGTCCCCCGGCCCCCCAGCCGTGCTATTTGTAAGCACGCCCGCGCATCCGAGGCGAGTCGGCTTATATGAAAGAGATGACAGACACGGCCCCAGCGCCTGCGCCCCAGAACGCGCAATCGAACCTGCCGGAGCTTTCGGTTTCCGAGCTTGCGCAAGCCGTAAAGCGCACCATGGAAACGAATTTTGACCGCGTGCGCGTCCGCGGGGAATTGGGCCGTGTACTGATCGCCAAGTCCGGCCACCTCTATGTCGACCTGAAAGACGAAAACGCGACCATCTCCACGATCATGTGGAAAACCAATGTCGCGCAATTGGGCTTTAAACCGGAAGAGGGGCTGGAGGTGGTGGCCGAGGGTCGCCTCTCCACCTATCCCGGCCGCTCGCAATATCAGCTGATCGCCGAGCGCATGTCGCCCGCCGGTGTCGGCGCGCTGCTGGCGCAACTCGAAAAGCTGAAGGCGCGGCTCACGGCCGAAGGCTTGTTCGCGCCCTCGCGCAAGAAGCCCATTCCGTACCTGCCGCGCGTGATCGGGGTCGTCACATCGCCCACGGGTGCTGTGATCCGCGACATCCTGCATCGCCTGGAAGAGCGCTTCCCGCGCAAAGTGCTGCTGTGGCCGGTGCTGGTGCAGGGTCCGGAAGCAGCGGGCCAAGTCGCGCGCGCGATCAAGGGCTTCAACAGCTTGCAAGGCGCGCTGCGGCCGGACGTGCTCATCGTCGCGCGCGGCGGCGGTTCGATCGAGGATCTCTGGGCGTTCAATGAAGAAGTGGTGGTGCGCGCCGCCGCTGAGAGCGTCATTCCGCTGATCAGCGCCGTCGGTCACGAAACCGATACAACTTTGATCGATTTCGCCTCGGACCTTCGCGCACCGACGCCAACAGGCGCTGCGGAAAAGGCCGTACCTGTACGCGCGGAGCTGATCGAACGCATCAGCGTGCTCGAAGGCCGCCTCAAAGGCGGCCTCGTGCGCGGCCTCGATCGCCGTCGCACCGAACTGCGCGCCGCCGCCGGACGCATGCCGCGTCTGGAAACCTTGTTCCAGTTACCGCAGCAGCGCTTCGACCGCGCCGCTGAGCGTTTAAATGCCGCGCTCGTCTCTAACACCCGCACGGCGCAATCGAAGCTCGACAAAGTCGCCGCCCGCCTGCGGCCGCAAGCTTTGCAGCAGGATGTCACGCGCCGTCGCGAGAAACTCAATGCCGCCGTCGCGCGCCTCAACCCGGCCATCGCCCGCACGCTCGAGGCGCACAAGAAGCATCTCGTCAGCGCGTCGCGCATGCTTGAAGGAATGTCGCACAAAAGCGTGCTCGCGCGGGGCTTTACGATGGTGAGCCGCGCCGACGGCACGCTCGTCCGCGCCGGCAAGGACCTGAACGCCGGCGACGCGGTGGTGCTCACATTTGCGGACGAACAAAAGAAGGCGGTGATCGAATCGCCGCCGTCGGCTGAAGCGCCGAAGAAGAAGCCAACCGCGAAGGCAGGGCCTGAGACTGGCGATTTGTTTTAGCTATGGCGCGAGCGCGGCCTTCGACAAAGCTCAGGCTTGCGCAATCTGGCGCAGTAGCGCGACCCTGAGCTTGTCGTAGGGCGCGCAGCTCAGCCCGCGGAAGCTATTCCCCGCGTGGCGCCGGCACGTGGACGCCGCCAACCGGGCGTTCCGCCAGCACGGACCGTTTGCACCGGAATAGCTCTGCCGGGCGCCCGCCCGCGGCTGTATCGAACTGTCCCGCGCCTTCCACAAACCCGCTGCGCTCCAGCAAGCGGCGGAAATTTTGCTTATGCAGCGAGAGCCCGGCGATCGCCTCGACCAGCCGCTGCAGATGCAAGAGCGTGAACAGTTCCGGCGCCAGCTCAAACACTACTGGCCGATATTTGATCTTCGCCCGCAGCCGTCCCATCGCTGTCGCCAGAATGCGGCGGTGATCGGACGCCATTGCCGCGCCGAACGTGGAAGCGGCGGTCGCCGGCGCATGTTCGCCGCTGAACCGTGCCAAATCGCGTGTCGCTTCAGGCACAAGCCGCGCTTCGTACAGCAATTCATAGCGCTCCAGAGAGCGCTCTTCGTTCCACACCGCCCCGTCCAGCGCGAACGCCAGCCGTACGCGCGCCCGCCGTTGCGTTGCGGTCGGTGCGTCGGCTTCGTTCGCCCACGTGCGTAAGGCTGGCGCAATCTCCGCATCAATCACGGGCGGCCGCCCCGTGCGCCAATCTTCCCATGGGAAAAATTCGTACCAGCTCCGCCAGCGTGCTTGCGCGCGGTCCAGCGGTGCGCGCGCCGGCGTCAACGCCAGATACGAGATTGAGATCAACCGATCGGGCGTGGTCTCGATGTCGCGCAGCGGCGCTTCGCGGCCACGATCGCCGAACGTGTAGAGCTGCTCGACGTAACCGATGTCGAACCCGGTCTGCTCGCTCACCCAGCGCCGCAGCGAAAGCTCTAGCGTCCGATCGCCCGCCGGATCGAACGGGCCGAACGGCAGCGCCGCATCCGCGTCGCCGTCGTGCGTCACCACGACATACGGCGCGTCTTCCGTCACCGCGACGATCACCGCCGACAGGCCGATGACGACGCGCGCTCCGCTCACCGCGCGGCCTCAAACCGCGACGCGAGCGTAAAGGGTTGCGCTTCACCGACCTCAAGCCAACTCGGCCCGCGCCCTATAGCGTCGATTGCCTTGCGCATGCGCCCGCCGCGACCGAGCGCTTCATCTGCAAGCGCGACGAAACGCCGGTTCGGGCTTGCGGTGGAGGAGGCGTCGCGCAACGCCCGCGCGATCAGCATTTCGTCATAGTCTGGATTATGCGCGCACGCAGTAATGAATGCGGTCGCCGTCGAGCGCGAGATGCCGGCGTAGCAATGCACCACCATCGGCGACGCGCGATCCCACGCGGTCACAAACTTCAAGATCGAGTCCATGTGCGCGCTGGCGGGGGCGTCAAGGCCCTCCATCTCCGCTTCGATGTCATGCACCGAAACGCGCAAGCGCCGTTCGTCAGCCATACCGTCAATCAGCGGAAACGCCGTGCCTGGATCGAGCAAGCTCACAACATGCGAGGCTTTGTGTTGGCGCGCCACGTCCGGCGCGCGAGAGAGGGGGCATACAATGATCGGCATGGCGCCAGTTTACGCCGGATCGAGCAGAGAGCGGAAGCGCTTCAAAAACGCTTCCTGCACCTCACCCACCGGCATCGGCGTCAGCTTTAGCTTCAAATCCCTCGGTGGCGCACCGAAAAAGCGTTTGGCTTCCGTAACCTCAAAGCCGGCCAGTTGAATCGCCTCGAAATACGCGCAGATCAGATCTGCGCGTTTGATCGTCGTTTTCACGGCGGCGCTAGGATGGGGCGGCAGCCCAAAACGCAGATGGATCGCTGCTTCAAGCTTTGCCTCGAATGCTTTGTAGTCGAGCCCAAGTGCGGCCTTGAACGGGCTGATCATGTCACCGATCACGTATTCCGGCGCGTCGTGCAAAAGCGCCATCAGCCGTTCGCGCTTTCCCCATTCCGGCGCAAGCTTGCGGCAGATGCGCTCCACCTCGATCGAGTGCTGCGCCACCGAGAAGGCGTGCGCGCCGGTGGTTTGCCCATTCCACCGCGCCACGCGCGCCAGGCCCTGGGCGATGTCCTCGATCTCGATGTCGAGCGGCGAGGGATCGAGCAGATCGAGCCGCCGGCCAGACAACATGCGTTGCCAAGCGCGTGGGCCTTCTTTTTTGCGTTGCGCCGGTTGCGCCATGAGAATCCGCCTTTGCCGCCAATGTAGGCGTTCGGGTGCGTCCGCTTAAGCGGCTTCGCTTCAGGCGCAGCTAAAATCCGCGTCGCCCACCGGCCGGCATTGCGGCGGAAAGCCGTGTTCGCGCCAATATTGGTCAATTCGCATTTCGCGAACGAAATTTTTGAACGCGCCGGATTGGCGATATTCCGGCGCCTCTGGAATCCAAAGCGGGAAGAATGAGCCCTGGCCGGTATAGACCATGTCATAAGCGCCCAGAGCCAAAGTCACCGGAAACAGCTTCCGCTTGTTGAAGTCGGAAGCGCGCAGCCACGTCCGCAGAGCCCGCCGCGCGGCGATGCGATCAGCGTGCGGATCGCGCAACGCCGCCAACACTGGCGCCGGCATCGGCTGTTCGTGCGCCAGCGATTGCAGGACTTGCTGCACTGAGGCCTCGTCGCCGCGCTCAATGAACGCCAGCAGCAGGATCGCATCGTCGGGCGGCGCCTGATGGTTCACTAAGGTGCGATATTCGGCAATCGCGCGATCGGTCTGGCCGCGCATGTGCAGCACCCACATCAGATGCTCGCGGCAGCGATCATAGGCTGAATCGAGCGCGACACAGCGTTCAAGCAAAGTCTGCGACCGCTCCAAATAGCCAAGCTTGTGCATCTCGATCGCCAACCACAACAACGCCGTCGTGTTGGTGGGATCGAGCGTCACCGCGCGTTCGAGCTCGCCGGTCGATCCGTTCCAATTGTATGGCGCCTCATAATTGCTCATCACGCCGTTGATCGCGTGCGCGAGCGAGAGGTTCGGGTCGAGCCGCAGCGCCGTCGCCACCGCCTCTTGCGCTTCGACCGTTGGGCGTCCGTGTTTGGCAAAGGACGCCGCCGCAAACAATTCCCAGCCTCGCGCAAAGCGCGGGTCGGCCGCCACCGCTTGCTCCGCGAGCGCGACGCTGCGGGCCAAGTCGCTGCGCGCCACGAACAATTCTCGCGCGCGTAGGTAAAGCTCATACGCTTGCAGGTTCTCCGTGCCGGCCGCCGCGCTCCGCACCTCAGTATTTTGCGGCCCGAGTTCATCGTGCAGCGCGCCGCGCATCTCGTTGACGACGCGGCTGGCGATCTCATCCTGGATCGCCAGCAAATTCTGTACGCTCAACCGGCGCTCATAGGTCCGGGTCCATTCCGTGTGACCGCTCTGCGCTTCGATCAGGCGCACATGCACGCGCACGCGGTCCCGGTCTGTGCGCACTGTGCCTTCGAGTACGTTGCGTACGCCCAGTTCACGTGCGATCGCAGGCGTGGTCAGGTCGTCGCGGTCTTTGTACGCAAACGATGACGTGCGCGACGCGACGCTGAGGCCATCGACGCCCATCAGCACGTTGAGGATTTCTTCCGACAAGCCGTCGGCGAAATATGCGCGGTCGCGCGCCGGCGAGAGATCCTCGAATGGCAGTACGGCGATGCTGGCCGGTATGCGCGCGCGCGTCGCTGACGCACTGGGCGCAATCTGCGTGACGCCCCACAACGCGCCGGCGGCCGCCAGCACCATCGCCACGAACGCCGCAGCGAAGCCAAAGTGCGGTCTGCTTTGAGCTGGCTTTGGCGAGGCCGGGGCGGCTGTGTTCACGAACGCTTCCGCTGGCGCTTGTTCGGTCACCGCCAGCATGAACCGGTAGCCGCGGCCGTGGGCGGTGGCGATGTATGTGGGCTGCCGGGCGTCGTCGCCGATGGCGCGCCGCAGGTCTCGCATCGCCGTCGTCAGCACCGCTTCCGAAACGAAGCGGCCTTCCCATACGGTCTCGATCAACTCTTCCTTGGTGACCAAACGTTGCGGCGACTGCATCAAGGCGACGAGCAAAGCGAATGGCTTTGGCCCCAGATCCACCGGGTGGCTGGCCAGCCAGGCGCGCTGATCTTGGAGGTCGAGCGCAAGTGCGCCCGCCCGCAACATTTGTTTGTCCGCCATGGTGGCTGGGTAGCACGCGGTCGCGGCGCTCAGAAAGTCACCACGCCGTCATCAGAACAGTCTCAGAATTTTCTCAGGAGTCGCGGGCGCGAAGAAATTCAACATGGTTTCAGCCAGTTAAAGCATTCGCTGCACGTTTCAGAGGTTTTCAGCGCGCTTTCAGGACCTGACCGGCCGGGCCCAGGCAGGGTCCGCGATGTCGCTGCGGCGGCAGCCGGTCCGCGCCGGCTCTTTCAGGAGAAGTATCATGTCAGTGAAGTCGATCGCGCTCGTCGCGGCCCTGGTCCTTGTTGGCGTTACCCAACCGGCGTCCGCCATGTCCAGCCAAGCCGATCCACCGTTCCGGTTCAGTTTCGACCGCGCCGAACTCGCCAGCCCCGACGCCGGCCGCGCGCTCGAAGCGCGCCTGCGGGCCGAGGCCGCAACCTATTGCCGGCGTTCGGCCAGTGAGGGGAGTTCGCCGGTTTTGTCGCGAGGTTGCCAGCGTTCCGTCTTCGAGGCGGCGCGGGCGGCCCTCGTCCGTGCGCGCGCGGGGCACGGGTGAGGGATGGCGTGGCGGTCGGACTTCCCTGCGGCCGCCACGCCTTTTTTTCGCATTAAGGTGAAGGGGCGTTAGCCACGCTTTCTTCACCCGCGTGAAGGGAACGCTAAGCATGGTCTGCTAAAAGGTGAGATATGCGTCACCATTGAGTACGCAGAAGGCGTGCTGAAGGACGTTGGACGAACGACGACGATGTATTGGGTGGATTGCGATACCTATTTCGGGCCGGACCGACGCCGTGCTGCGAAAATGCGCCTGATGGACCGGCGTAAAGAAAACCTTGCGCGCCGTCCGCCTGCTCTCAATAGCGCATTGCGTCAGTTGCGCTTCCGCGTGATCGACGCAACCGGGGAAGGCGCGAAAGCCTTCGCATCTCGCGCCCAAGGCGTCGCAAAACTAGCCGAAATCGATCGCGAGCCGCGTGCATCGGCGATGCTCGCGCGTTTGGCGCAACATGTTGGCACGCGCGGCGTATGCGCCGATCTTCGCGAGACGCTCTACGGCCACCTCGACACCATCCACGGTGCTTTGCAGGCAGCCTAAAATTTTCCACATCATGGAATAAGATCGAGTCTTCCATTTCGCGCTCATCGAACGCGCGAAGTTGATAGACAAAAGCTGGGCGCACTCCTTGTTACGCAATTGGGCGGCGGACATGGAGGAAAACATGGTCCAACGCCAATTGCGGCGCTTGTCGTTTGTCGCCTGCCTTACGGCTCTCTCTTTCATCGCAGCGCCTCAAGCGTTCGCCGCCAATTCCGAAGGCTGCGAAGGCGGAGGCTTTCGCATCGCCGGCCTGATCAATGGCGCTTCGACGCAAAGCGTGGGGCGCACAACGCTCGCCGCGAACCGCTTCGGTTCGACGATCCAGATCGTCGGCCGCTATGTCGAGTTCACAATTGTCACCTCCACATTCGCCGTTGAAAACTACGTGTTCACGGGCGCTGCAAACAATTTGGATATGACCGGTGGCGTGCGCACCGTCGTCTGGAGCGAACGCCGGCCAGATCATCGCGGCGCCACGCTTTCGGGCGGCATCAGCGTCGACATTCGCGATGAGGATATCGTCATCGAGCGCGAAGGCAGCGCAGTTTCGATGAAAATCCAAGCCAAGGATTGCGCGCAGGGCGGCATCTTCCAGATGGAGCCGGAGCGCGAAGACAACACCGCGACCCGCATCACCCACGTACTCGCGCCGGGCGTGTTCTATTTCGACAACCCAAACTTCCGCGCCCGCGAAGGCGATACGGTGCCTTACAAGGATACGACTGTCGTCGTGCCCGATCGCATCAACATCGCCAGCAACACGGCGCGGCGCTTCATCGCCCGCGACAGCGCGCAAGTGGCCGAGCGCGTGGATTCGCCCACATGCCCCAACCAGATACGCACGCGCTCGGGCGCGTTCGAAACCGTCTTGCATTGCGGGCAAGTTTCGATCTGGGACGTCGCCAGCGGCGGCCGTATGGGCTTCGTCACTGGCGAGGACGCGCACGAGGTCGCGCCACCCGCCACCGATTGCACGCGCCGTTGCCAAGCGCAGAACCGCGTGCGCGGACGCTCGGTGAAGCTCGGCTGGCCGTTCCCGGTCCCAGCTGCTGTGCGCCTGCAACCGCCGACGCCGTAAGCTAACGCTCCAGCGCGTCGCGGTAGCGTCTGCTTCCCGCGACGGTGCGGCCGTCGTCGAGCGCGATCTCAAGATCGCCGCTCGGCGTCGGCGTGAGCGCGCGGATGCGTGCGCGATTGATGAGCCGTGCGCGATGGACCCGAACGAACCCCTGCGCCTCCAGGCGCGTCGCCCACGAGGCCAGCGTGCCGCGGATCAGGTGCTTCTTGGCTGCGGTGTGGAACTCCACGTAATTTCCCGCAGCCTCGACCAGCAAGATGTCGGCGGGCGCGACAAAAACCGAGGCGTTCCCCTCGCGCAATTCGATCCGCGCGTCTCCAGGCCGGGCGGTGGCGGGGCGGTCCGCGAAACGCTGGAGCCCATAATACGTGGCCGCAATCGCCGCATAGATGAGTACGTCCTTGCGCCACTCGTACAGCGCGGTCATGGCTACGCCGTCGTCGAAGAACCCGTAGCGCGCGCCGGCGGCGGCGTAGATGGCCTCGCGGCTGATCCAGATGGCGACTATGTGCGCCGCCGCGAACGGAACCGTCAGGCCGAGGTGGATAAGCCCCGTTCGCAGCAAATTGTCCGCGCGCGGCGTCCAGCGCTGAACAGCCAAACCAATCAGCGGCGCCATGGCGATGATGATCGAGGCGCTGGTGGCTTCCCAGACCACAGCCTCCCACCAGCGATACGCCACCCCGGCGCGCTGGAACTCGATAATGTCCGACGTGGCGTTCACGAACGCCACCACGACCCCCACTGCGGCCACCACCAGCCACGGATGGACGGATAAAGCGCGTTCCCCGCTCGCCCCGTTTTGCCCGCCGCTCGTCACTTGGCGCTCCCCGTTCGTCCCGGCGGCTTCGCCGAGCGCGTCACGCTTGTAGCGGGAGAGGGCGGGCGCGGGAACAACGCGCGCCCATGAGCCTCGCCACAGACCGCCGCACCGACCTCGACTGGATCCGCATCGCCGCCTTTGGCGTGTTGATCCTCTACCACGTGGGCATGTTTTACGTGACCTGGGACTGGCACGTGAAATCAGGCCGCGCCAGCGACGCGATCGAGCCCTTGATGCAGATCGTGAACCCGTGGCGGTTGCTGCTGCTGTTCATCGTTTCGGGCGCCGCCACCCGCTTCATGGCCGACAAGATGGCCCCTGGCGCCATGGCGCGCTCGCGGCTCGCGCGCCTGCTGCCGCCGCTGATCTTGGCGATCTTCGTTATCGTGCCGCCGCAGAGTTATTACGAGATCGTCGAAGCCGTCAGCCACATGGCCAACCCGCCGGCCGGCGCTGTGGATAACTTCTACCTCCGCTACGTCACCGCGTCCGGCAATTGGTGCGATCCGGACGGCTGCCTCATCACGCCGACCTACAATCATATGTGGTTCGTGGCGTATCTGATCGTCTACACGCTGCTGGCGATCGCGCTCTTGCCGCTGCTGCGACGCGCGCCATCGGCTCTTGGCTGGCTTCTGCGCGGGCCGGGCCTGTTCCTTGTCCCATGGCTCTATCTCTTCGCCGCACGCGTTTTCCTGCGCCCGCATTTCGAGGAAACTCACGCCCTCGTTGACGATTGGTACCTGCACGCCGTCTATTTTCCTGGCTTCCTGCTGGGCCTGGCCATCGCCAAGCATGACCGGTTTTTCCAAGCGGCGATGCGGTGGCGGTGGCTGATGTTAGGCATCGCTGTCGCCGCCTACGCAACGCTTCGGGTGGCGGTTGCGATGTGGCCGAATGAAACGCCCGACGTCATCATGGTCGTCGAGCGCGGGCTGCGCGAAGCACAAGCATGGGGCGCTATTCTCGCCGTGTTCGGCTTCGGCTATCGCCACTTGCGCGGCCACGATGGCCCGATCCGCCGCACGCTCACCGAGGCGGTGTTCCCGTTCTATCTGCTGCACCAGACCATCATCGTCGTCGTCGCCTATCATCTCGACAAGCTTGGCCTACCGCTCGCGTTCGAGGCGTCGGCGGTCATTTCGCTCACGTTGTTGGGGTGCTGGCTGGGGTACGCGCTTGCGTCGCGTCTATCCTGGCTCAGGGTTTGGTTCGGGCTTGCGCCCAAGCCAGCGGCCAAACGCAGCCAAGCGATTGAACTGAACGCGAGTCAGGCCGATCTTAGTTAGTAGCGGGCGCATCCCGCCCGCGCAGGATGGACGCCATGTTCTTCTGGTTCCTCGTCGCGGTCGCCATCGTGGTGGGGCTTACGCTTATCGGCGCGTTTATCTCTCGCCGCGCCCCCGGAACCGAATGGGAAGAGCGCGAAGATCGCCCCGTCGCCCCGTTTGATCACTGAACGCTGGCGTAAATCGCAGAGCCGCGCTTAACATGAGCGAGCGGGCGTGGAGGGCCGCATGCTCATGGTGCAGATCAGGCGCGCGGTCGCGCGCGACGCAGACGCCATCGCCAAGCTCTGCGCGGCATCCGCCGCGGAGGACAACGCCCAATGCGTGCTCGACGCCGATCGCATCCGCGCCCATGGCTTCGGCCAATCGGCGCTGTTCGAAGCGTTCGTGGCGCAGGAGCGTCAAAACGCACCGCTTGTCGCCGTGGCGATGATCAACAAAACCTACGATGTCCGCCGCGCCGCCCCGGCCATCACTCTGTGCGAGCTTTACGTCGCGCCGGAACAACGCCGCGACGGCGTGGCCCGACTGCTCATGTCCGCCGTGGCGCAGCGCGCGCGTGACCTCGGCGCGCGGGAACTCACCATCACCACCGGCGTCGAGAATGCCGTCGCCCAGCGTTTCTTCGCCGCTGTGGGCGCCAAGCCCCGGCAGGCGGCGGTCTTCATGATGTCGGCGGATGGTATCGAATGGCTGGCGGCTGAAGGGTTGTAAGCCTCGGCTCAAGCGTCCAAAACGGGCCCACAAAAACCTAGGTGAGGGCCCAGGATGATCGCGAAACCGCTTCTGAAAACCGCCGCGTCTTTTATCGCCATCGCAGCCTTCGCGGCCTGCGCCAGCACGACGACGCCTACCGCCAGCACGGCCGCCGGCGCCACCGCCGCCGACGCGCAAGCCTATGTGGACGGCGTTGAGCGTGAACTCACCACCATGTCGGAGCGCGAAAACCGCATCGCTTGGCTCTACAACACATACATCAATTACGACACCGAATGGCTGCAGCAACGTTCGGACGCCGAAGGTACGGCCGCGCGCGTGCGCATGGCCACAGGCGCCGCGCAATTCGCCAATGTCGAGATGCCGGCTGAGACCCGCCGCAAGATCGACCTGCTGCGTCTCTCGCTTTCCGTGCCCGCGCCACGCCGCGATGGCGCCGCCGACGAGCTTGCTAGCATCAACACACGCCTCGCCTCCCGCTACTCCACCGGCCGGATCGACTACCAAGGCCGCCAGGTCACGCTCGATGAACTCGAAACCCTGATGGGAACGGAGCGCAATCCCGCGCGCCTCGAGGAAATGTGGACCGAATGGCACGCCGTCGCGTCGCCGATGGCGACGGACTACGCGCGCATGGTGGAAATCGCCAACGAAGGCGCGCGCGATCTGGGTTTCCAGAACGTCGCCGATATGTGGCTGTCGAACTACGACATGCCATCGGCAGACATGGAGCGCGAAGTAGAGCGCCTTTGGGGCCAGATGCAGCCGTTCTACGAACAGCTGCACTGCCACGTCCGCGCGCGTCTCAATGCCACCTATGGCGACGCGATCGTGCCGGAGAACCAGCCCATCCGCGCCGATCTGCTTGGCAACATGTGGGCGCAGGACTGGACGACGTTGAACGATCTCGTCGGCCCGCGCCAGTCGCGCGCTAGCTATGATCTCACCCGTCAATTGGTCCGCGCCGATTATGACGCTGTGAGAATGGTGGAAACGGGCGAGCGTTTCTACACGTCGCTCGGCCTGCCGGAATTGCCGGATACGTTCTGGGAGCGCTCGCTGCTCACGCGCCCACGCGATCGCGACGTGGTGTGCCACGCTTCAGCCTGGGATCTTGATGCGCGCGACGATATTCGCATCAAGCAATGCATTCAAATCAACGCCGAGCACTTCCAAACCGTGCACCACGAGCTTGGGCACAATTATTATCAGCGCGCCTACCAGAACCAGCCCTATCTATTTCAGAACGGCGCGCATGATGGCTTTCACGAAGCCATTGGCGATTTCATCGCGCTGAACGGCACTCCGGAGTATCTGGCGCAGATTGGCCTTATCCGCCGCAACCAGATCCCGCCCGCTTCGGCCGACCTCGGCCTCTTGATGGAGCAAGCGCTCGGCAAGATATCGTTCCTGCCGTTTGCCATCACTGTCGATCAGTGGCGCTGGCGCGTGTTCCGCGGCGAAGTCACGCCGGCGCAGTATAACGACGCGTGGTGGGAATTGCGCACGCGCTACCAGGGCATCCGCGCGCCAAATGCGCGCCCCGCCGACGCCTTCGATCCAGGCGCCAAATATCACATCGCCAACAACGTCTCGTACCTGCGTTACTTCCTGGCGCACGTGCTGCAGTTCCAGTTC
Source organism: alpha proteobacterium U9-1i (assembly GCA_000974665.1). Lineage (NCBI taxonomy): Bacteria > Pseudomonadati > Pseudomonadota > Alphaproteobacteria > alpha proteobacterium U9-1i. The sequence continues at coordinate 1,852,284 of BBSY01000002.1, forward strand.
TACGAGGCGGCGTGCCAGCAAGCGGGGTGGACCGGCCCGCTGCATCGCTGCACCGTGTACGGCAACCGCGACGTCGGTGCGCGCTTCAACGCCATGCTGGAGATGGGCGCATCGCGCCCGTGGCCGGACGCGCTCGAAGCCTTCACCGGTACACGCCAAATGGATGGCGGCTCGATGGTGCGCTACTTCCAGCCACTGATGGTGTGGCTGCAGGAGCAAAACCGCGGCCGTGAATGCGGCTGGTGATGCGTGACGCATGGGCGCTGGCCTGATAGGTCAACGCCCATGCTTCTGCCGCCAAACCCAAACGCCTTCGCACGCTCACTGCTTGATCGCGCTGGACATCGCCGGCGCGATGCCGAATGGCTCGCCGCCGCACTGAACAACGACCAAACCTCGGTTGTCGCGTTTCACAAGCATCAACCGTTCTTGTACGAAAGCAGCGAAGGCCTGCGGGTGCGATGGCTCGGCGGAAACGCGCCGGCGGACCTCGGTGCGCCAGGCGCGCCGGTCATTTTCCTCGGCCTCGACACCAACCAAGCCGCGACCTTCGCATGCGAAGTCGCTGATTCCGCTGCGCTTGAAGGGCTGGGCGAGTTCGTCGAATTGCGTGCGGCGACGCCACGCCTCGACGCAAAAGCGCTGCCCATCCTTGGCGCCGCGAAATCGCTGTTCGAATGGCATGCGCGCAACGGCTTCTGCGCCAATTGCGGCGGCGCTTCGCTGGTGGTCGAAGCCGGCTGGAAGCGCGAGTGCCCCGCCTGCCGGGCGGAGCATTTCCCGCGTGTCGATCCCGTCTGCATCATGTTGCCGGTAAAGGGCGACAAGTGTTGCATGGGCCGCCAACGCGTGTGGCCACGCGGCATGCACTCAGCGCTCGCGGGCTTCATCGAGCCTGGCGAAGCGATCGAGGAGGCAGTAGCGCGCGAAACCTTGGAGGAGGCGGGCCTGCGCGTAATTCACGTCGAGGTGCACTCAACCCAGCCTTGGCCGTTCCCGCATTCGCTGATGATCGGCGCGATCTGCGAAGTCGAGAATGAGGACATCAAGGTCGATATGGACGAATTGGAGAGCGCGCGCTGGTTCACGCGCGAGGACGTTCAGCTCTTGTTGGCCGGCAAACATCCGGACGCGTTTTGCCCGCCGCCCTTCGCGATCGCCCATCAATTGATCAAGACGTGGGCCGAGCGCGCCTAGCAATCCACGCAATCGTCCCGCTGCGCGCGCTCTACTTGTAGCGTCACGTGCCCAATGCCGAAGCGTTGCTCGATCGCTTCGGCGGCCGCGATCAGAAACGCATCGTCGCCGCCGTCAGGCCGCACGAGGTGCGCGGTGAGCGCGGTTTTCTGCGCGCTCATCGCCCAAACGTGAAGGTCATGCACGGCGATCACGCCGGGCAGCCCTGCCAGCGCATCGCGCACCGCGCCAACGTCTATGTGCTTCGGCGCCGCGTCGAGCGCGAGATCGAGCGATTCCCGCAGCAAGCCCCACGTGCTCCACACAATCAACGCCACCACCGCGACGCTCACTGCCGGATCGATCCATGTCCAGCTCGTGAGCAGCATCAACGCGCCGGCGATGATTACAGCGGCTGACACACCCGCGTCCGCCGCCATATGCAGGAACGCGCCGCGCGCATTCACGTCGCCGTGCCGGCCGGCGACGAACAGCAACGCTGTCGCGCCGTTGATCACCACACCCGCTGCCGCCACGCCCATCACAAACACGGACTGCACCGGCTCCGGCGCCGCAAAGCGCGAGAGCGCCTCCCACAGGATCATCCCCGATGCCACAAACAGCAAAACCGCATTCGCCAAGGCCGCGAGCACTGTTGCTTTTGAATAGCCGTACGTGCGCTTGGCGCTCGCCGCCCGTCCCGCAAGCCACGCGGCAAAGCCCGCGAGCCCTAGGCCCAGCACGTCGGACAAATTGTGCGCGGCGTCGGAAAGAAGCGCTGTCGAATTGGCGACGAACCCGGCGCCTGCTTCAAGCACGACGAACCCGAGGTTCAGCGCAATCGCAATGATATAGCGTTTGTCGCTGGGCGGAGGGGCGTGCTGGCCGTGATCGTGGTGAGAGTGCGCGTGACCATGATGGTGGTTGTCATCGGGGCCGTGCGCATGGGAGTGCGCCCCGTGCATGGCGCCGATGTGGGCCAGAATCGCGTGTGGCGCAAGCCGGATTGACACGCGCGCCGTCACGTTCGAAGCCTCTTGTTATGCTATCACGTCGGGCAATTCTCGCGATCGGCGCCGCGGGCTTCGCGTCATCCTGCGCGGCCGCGCGCGGCTTCAGTGATGGCCTCGCGCATGATCTCGGCGCCACGCGGCAACGCGTATGGTTGCCGCCGGTGAACGTATCGCCAGAGCGAGTGATCCGCATCGACGTCGGTTTGCGCCCGTTTCGTCCGAGCGGCTTTCGCGTGGAACGCGAAGCATTCGGCGACAAAGCTCTGATCCATAATTACGGCCACGGCGGCGGCGGCATTACGCTCTCATGGGGCACGTCGCACCAGGCGGTCGAACTCGGCTATGATCCCGCCACACGCGACTACGCCTTACTGGGCGCCGGCGCTGTAGGGTTGGCGACCGCGCGCTTGCTGCAAGAGCGCGGCGCGCGCGTGCGCATTTACGCCAAGGCGCTCTCGCCCAACACCACATCGAACGTCGCCGGCGCGCAATGGTGGCCCGCGTCGGTCTACGATACGGACCGCATCACCGAAGCCTATCGCGAGCGCCACGTCGCCGCGGCGCGCTTCGCGTTCCGGCGCTTTCAAAGCCTCGCCGGCGACCAATACGGCGTCACTTGGGAGCGCAACTACAATCTCTCGCAACGCCCGATCACGCGTTACCCCGCCCCACCCGAAAGCGGCATGCAGGAATTGGTCGTCAATCAGCACGACCTCGCCCAGGGCGAGCATCCGTTTGCGGCGCCTTACGTGCGTGTCTTCGACACCATGATGATCGAGACGCCGCACTACCTGCGCCGCGTCGAAGAAGATGTCCGCCGCGCCGGCGGCGAGATTATCGTCCGCGACTTCGCCAGTGCGACGGAGGTGCAGACGCTGGCGGAGCGCGTGATCTTCAATTGCACGGGTCTAGGCGCCGGAGCGCTCTTCGGCGACGCCGAAATCGTGCCGGTTCGAGGCCAGCTCGCAATTTTGCTGCCGCAGCCCGAGGTCGATTACAACGTGATTGCGCCGGAGGGCTACATGTTCGGCCGCCACGACGGTGTCGTTCTCGGCGGTACGTTTGAACGAGGAGAGTGGTCGCTAGAGCCGAACCCAGAGACAATTGCCGGCATCCTGCGCGGTCATCAGCACGTCTTTGGCTCGATGCGCCGCGCTTCTTAGAGCGGGATGTGAATCACGCGGCCACCAACACGGTCGGCAACAGTGCGCGCGGCCCGGCAATCGCTTTCGGCGGCTTGGCGGTGCGCCGGCAATGTATCGAGCCACACGCGGCAATAGCCAGGGCGGGGCAGTGCGCTCGCCGGCACGCCAGTGAAGTCGTTACGGCCTTCATAGTCGGCTTCTTCCGCCGTGCTCGAGATCACCCGGCCGCCCCAACGTTGCGCAACCCAGTGCGCATGTTCGCAATCGCTCGCGGCGGGCTGAACATTGGCGGGCAGCTCGTCATACCAAATCCGGCATTGGCCTTCCCGGGGAAGCTCGTTGACCGGGACACCGCGGACCGTGCTCTGCAGCGACGCGGCCAAGATCGACGTTTGCGACAGCATCATCGGGGCAGGCGGCGGATCAGCCAAAGCCGACGATATCAGCGTGGTGGCGGCGATCAGAGCGCCCAGGCCTGCGATGATGGTTGCTTGCTTCGTCATGGCTGGCCAACTCCCCCTGGCCAAGGCTCGTTCCTGAAGGTGAGCAATATTTAGGGTGGCCTATGCCGTTTCGATGTGACGCCGGTCACAGGTCGAAAAGGTTAATGATCACAACGCCTTGAAGCGCTGGGCGCAGTCCGGCGATCGCCGTGAAATGGGCGCGGGAGCGCCGCAATTCAACCCTCCCGCGCCATCCGTTTAGGCGGTTAGCCCCATGCGTTTCAGCGCCACCATTTGCAGTTCGGCGAACACGCCAACGGCCACCGCCTGCACAATAATGAACGCGTACCCAAAGGCGCTCGGGCTCCACACGAAGAGCACCGCGACGCTGCCCAGAACCCAGATCGCGTTCACCGCGACCACCCACATCAATGCGCCGCGCGAGACTTGCGCCTGCCGCGAGAGCGCGACCAGCGCCAGAAACCACGGCAGCAAAGAAACGCCCGCGAGCTGCAGCAATGAAGCGGGCAAGTTCAGCAGCGGCGCCAGCAGGGGCGCGGCGAGGATCATCATCAGTCCCGCCACGCCGCTCACGAGGGCGTCGGCTAGCAGCACGCGCGAAAGGAATTGGCTTTGCATGTCATCCTCCGTTGTTGATGCGCGGAGGATGGCGGCAGATCAGATGCAAGGCGATTACGCGTCAGGTAATGGCGTTCAATCCCTGAGCGGTTATTTTTGCGCGCCATGACAGACGCATCCCCACGCACCTTCGGCGAGCATCTCCGCGCCTGGCGCCAGCGCCGCCGCATGAGCCAGCTCGACCTCGCCAGCGAAGCCGGCGTGTCCACCCGGCATCTGAGCTTCGTTGAAACAGGCCGCGCCTCCCCGTCACGGGACATGGTCCTGCAATTGGCCGAGCAATTGCGGCTGCCGCTGCGCGAGCAGAACGCTTTGCTGATGGCGGCCGGTTACGCGCCTCGCTTCGGGGAAAAGAAGTTCGACGATCCCGACCTCGCGCACGCGCGACGTGCGGTTGGCCTCGTGCTGACCGCGCACGAGCCCAACCCGGCTTTGGCGATCGACCGTCACTGGAACCTGATCGCCGCGAACACGTCGGCGATGCGGCTCCTGCAGGCCGCCGTTGCGCCTAAGCTGCTGGCGGGACAGATCAACGTGCTGCGCATAAGCCTCCATCCTGAAGGGCTCGCGCCGGCGATCCTCAATCTGGGCGAATGGCGCGCGCACATATTCTCTCGGCTTGAGCGCCAGATCGATGGCGGTGGTGACGCCGCATTGGTTGCTCTGCTGGACGAATTGCGCGCACTTCCCGCGCCGGGCGTCGTCACGCCAAGCAAACGCGAGGCCGTCCCCGTGCTCACGCCGCTCAAGCTCGCCACGCCGCTTGGCCACATCTCTCTTCTCGGCATGACGAGCCTGTTCGGCATGCCGCACGACGTCACGCTCGAAGAACTCGCGATCGAGAGCTTTTTTCCAGCGGATGCGGAAAGCGCGGAAGTGCTGAAGCGCTTAGCAAGTTAACACCCGCCTCCTTCTCGATGGAGGAGGCGCCGCGAAGCGGCGGAGGAGGTGAGGCCCGCGACGCCTCCGCAAGAGGCCTCATGAGGCTAGACGTTATCGTCGCGCGCGCACCTCCTCAGTCAGTTCGCTGCGCTCACTGACAGCTCCTCCATCGAGGAGGAGCAAGGCGCAAAACAAAAACCGCCGACCCGAAGGCCGGCGGTGAAGGCGTTTCCAACCCAAGTACCAAATCAGCAGCGCGCTACTGGCACGCTAAGCATTCCTCGTAATCGGTCTTTTCCGTCGTCATGGCGGGCGCTTCGATGTCGGCTTTCACTTCTTCGCCGGCGAAGCCCGCGCGCTGCACGCTCTTGGAGCGGCAATAATACAAGCTCTTCACGCCGCGCTCCCACGCCATCCAGTGGAGCATGTGCAGATCCCACTTATCGACATCGCCTGGCAGGAACACGTTCAGGGATTGCGATTGGCAGATGTACGGCGTGCGGTCGGCGGCGAGTTCGATCACCCAGCGTTGATCGATCTCGAACGCAGTCTTGAACACGCCTTTCTCGTCTTCGCTGAGGAAGTCGAGGTGCTGCACTGAGCCTTCGTTCTTGAGGATCGAGCTCCACACGCTTTCGGTGTTCATGCCTTTCTCGTCGAGCAGCTTTTCGAGATAGGGGTTCTTCACCGCGAACGAACCGGAGAGCGTCTTGTGCGTGTAAATGTTGGCCGGGATCGGTTCGATGCCGGCGGACGTGCCGCCGCAGATGATCGAGATCGACGCCGTCGGCGCGATCGCCAGCTTGTGGCTGAAGCGCGCCATCACGTTGGACTCCGCCGCATCCGGGCAGGGGCCGCGCTCTTGCGCCAGCTTCACGCTCGCCGCGTCCGCGCCACGGCGCAGCGTTTTGAACATGCGGTTGTTCCAAACTTTCGCCATCGCCGATTCCATCGACACGTTCTGGCTTTGCAGGAAGGAGTGGAAGCCCATCAGGCCCAAGCCCACCGAACGCTCGCGATAGGCGGCGTATTTGGCGCGTTCCATTTCATCCGGCGCGCGCTGGATGAAATCTTCCAGCACGTTGTCGAGGAAGCGGAACACGTCCTCGAAGAAATTCTCGTGCTTTTCCCACTCAAGGTAGGTTTCAGCATTCACTGAGGAGAGGCAGCACACGGCGGTGCGCTCGCGCCCAGTATGATCCATGCCGGTGTGCAGCATGATTTCCGAGCACAGGTTGGACTGGCGGACTTTGAGGCCGAGATCGCGCTGATGCTTCGGCATCAGCTTGTTCACGGTGTCGGAGAAGATGATGTAGGGCTCGCCGGTTTGCAGCCGCAGCTCCAGCACCTTCTGCCAAAGTTTGCGGGCGCTGACATGCTTCAGCGCTTCGCCATTCTTCGGGCTGCGCAGCGCGAACGGCAGATCGTCCCGCACCGCGATCATGAACTCGTCGGTGATGTTGAGGCCGTGGTGGAGGTTCAAGCTCTTGCGGTTGAAATCGCCAGCGGCTTTGCGGATTTCGAGGAATTCCTCGATCTCCGGATGGTGGATGTCGAGGTACACCGCCGCCGAGCCACGACGCAGCGAGCCTTGGCTGATCGCCAGCGTGAGGCTGTCCATCACGCGGATGAACGGAATGATCCCGGAGGTTTGGCCGTTATTGCCGACCTTTTCGCCGATGGAACGAACGCCACCCCAATACGTGCCGATGCCGCCGCCATTGGAGGCGAGCCACACGTTTTCGTTCCAGGTGTCCATGATGCCGTCGAGTGAATCGCCGACAGCGTTCAGAAAGCAGGAGATCGGCAGGCCGCGGTCGGCGCCGCCGTTCGACAAAACCGGCGTCGCGGGCATGAACCAGAGCCGCGAAATGTAATCGTAGATGCGCTGCGCGTGTTCAATGTCATCGGCGTAAGCCGTTGCGACGCGTGCGAACATGTCCTGGTAGCTTTCGCCGGCCAACAGGTAGCGGTCATTCAACGTTGTCTTGCCGAACTCAGTCAGCAACGCATCGCGGCTCGGATCCGTAACGACCTTGTCGACCACCTTCAGCGGCAGCAGCGGCTTGGGCTTGCCACGGTGGACTGCGCCCATGCGGTGAACGCCCGCGTGTGCTGCTCGGCTGGTCATTGGCGAGATCCCCTTTTCACTTCGTCTTAACCAGACTCGCTGCTGGGCCAAACCACAAGCTATCGCGCATCCGGATCAAACCGTACCACTAGATATAGTGATGCCACGGGTTAATGCCGGGTCAATCGCCAACCTGTCCGACAAGAAATTTTTTCAGTTAGGAACCTCTGAACAGGGCCCGCCAAAGGTTAACGGGAGGGTTCCGAAATGGTGATCGAGGCGCCCGATTTCACGCCTTGCGGCCCAAGCGTTTCCAGGGTTCTGAGGGGCATGAGCGACGAGGCGGGGCGGGTTAAAGCGGCATTGGCGGCGTTAGGTGGGGCGACCCTCCTCGGGCTGTCGCCGATCGGCGTTCGGCTCTCGGAGCTGGGTCCGCAGGCCACCAACCTATGGCGATTCCTCATCGCGCTGCCGATTCTGGCGGTATGGGCTGCCTCAACAGGCCGAGCGATTCCCGCGACTCAGCCGTTGGGCTGGCTTTTGTTCGCTGGATTGCTGTTTGGCGGCGAACTGGCGCTGTGGGCGGCCGCTCTCAGCCACACCACAGTCGCCAACGCGACTTTGATGTCCAACATGACGCCGATCTTCGCGGCCTTGTTCGGTTGGTTCGTCCTGAAGGAGCGGCTGAAGCCATCGATCTATTGGGGCGGCGCGGCGGCCCTCCTGGGCGCGCTGACTTTGTCGGTCGCGCGCGCGCAAGCCGGCGCCGGCCCCGCATCGACCCCGGAGGAGGGCTGGCTCGGCGATCTGCTCGGGTTCTCCTCGGCCATTGGCTATGCGGGCTATCTGTTGATCGTCCGCACGCTCGGCAATCGGGTCAGCACAGGCGCGGTGATGTTTTGGGCGACGTTAAGCGCCGCCGCTGTTGCTTTCGCGCTTAGCCTTGCATTTGGAGAAGCACTCTTCCCATCGACGCTGCGCGGTTGGGCAGTGCTCATTGTGCTCGGTGTTGTGGTGCAAGCGGCGGCGCAAGGCCTCATCGCTTACGGCGTGCAGCGGCTGCCGATCGTCGTGTCCACGATCCTGCTTTGGATGCAGCCGCTCTCGGCGGCTGTGATCTCCTGGTTCCTGTTCGGCGAACACCTGGGCGCGCTCGCCTTCGTCGGCGCGTCGCTGATCTTGTTCGGCGTTTTCGTGGTGCAGCGCGCGCGGGCTTAGAGGCTCAATCGTGCAGCGGCTTCAGCCAGCGTGACCGCGCACAGCTCACCGTTGGATCGCCGCTGCAATTGCGCGGCGCGAAGAACACTGTTTCCGCGCGCCCGATCAGATTGTCGATCGGCACCGGCCCCATGCCGTCCCAGCGGCTGTCGAGCGAATTGTCGCGATTGTCGCCCATGAAGAACACGTGGCGGGGCGGCACTGTGTAGGGGCCGAACGTATCGAAATCGCTTTCGCCACGATCATGCACGACGTGGCGCACGCCGCCGGGCAGCGTCTCGAAGCTGCGCGTGATCCATTCGCGGCCTTCGTCGTGCGCCTCGCGCACCATTTGCTGGGCGCCGTCCACCGGCAGCATCTCGCCGTTCAGCATCAAGCGCCCAGAGCGCACTTCGATCACGTCGCCGGGCAGGCCGATCAAGCGTTTGATCATCACCTTGCCGTCCATCGGATGGGTAAACACCACCACATCGCCCCGGCGCGGCATCTGCTCGAACAGACGCCGCTCGCCCGGCGAAAACAGCGCGCCGATGTTCAGTGGCAGCGATTGACGGCTATAGCCGTACGCGAATTTCGAGACGATCACGCGGTCGCCGACTTCCAAAGTCGGCACCATGCTTTCGGACGGAATGGAATATTGCGCGAATGCGACAGTGGTGATCCCAAGATACACCACAAGCGCGCCGGCGATGACCCGCACCCACTCGACGATCTCGGCGCGGATTTTCTGCATGTCCATGGCGCCAAGCCTTGAAGCGCTGCGGATTTTCGGTCAAGGCCCGGACGTGTAGGAGGCGAGTGGCATGCGACCAGCGCCAGTGTCGGCCATCGGCGGCGGCTTGAAAGACGTGCTCGGCGGACGCCTTGGCGGGCTTGCCTTTCTCTGTTTCGTATTCGCGCTGGCGGCGACGATTGCGGCGGCGTGGGCCGCTTTCCGTTACCTGGTGCCGATGATCCCGGAAGGCGAGGGCTGGCTCGCGTGGGTCTACAATGCCAGCGAATGGCTCGCAGGCGCGGGCATCGTCATCTTGTCGATCGTGCTTGCGCCTGGCCTTTCCATGTTTGTCGGCGGCGTGCTTTTCGACGTGGCGGCGGCGCGCGTGGAGAAAAGCGTGGGCCTTGGCGAAGGCCGCTTGGTCCCGTTGCACGAAGGCTTGCTCAACGGCTTGCGCATCGCTTGGCCCGCGCTCGTTCTCAACCTCATCTCGCTCCCGCTGATCTTCGTGCCCGTGGTGAACATCGTCTGGTTCTTGGCGCTCAACGGTTATCTGATGGGCCGCGAGTATTTCTCGCTCGCCGCCGTCCGCCGCATGACGTGGCCCGAAGCGCGCGCTTTGCGTGCGCGGCATGCGCCCGCGATCTTCTTGGTGGGCGTCGTAGCCGCCATCGTTCCATTCTTCGCGCCGCTCTTCGGCGCCAGCGCCATGACGCGCTTGATCAGCTCGCTTTCCGCCAGAAGCGGTAGGTCGTGAGCTTGGTGAATCCTTCGGTCTCGTAAAGCGCGATCGCCGGCCAATTCTCCGCGTCCACTTGTAGGAACGCGTGCTCGGCGCCGTGTTCACCCGCCCAATGCAGCAACGCGCGCAGAATGTGCCGCCCATGCCCGCGCCGCCGCGCGTCAGGTACGGTGCGCATCAGAAACACGCCCGCCAGCTTGTCCGCCAGGGCACTCATGCCCACCGCCAAAGGCCGCGCGCCATCCGACCGCGCCGCGAACGCAGCCGGCGCCGGCGCACGCGCCGCGATGGAGCGGCGCTCTTCCAGTTCGTCCGGCTCCGGCGTTGAATCGCGCAACGCCTGGTCAAACACTGCGTTCAGAACCGGGCTCACACTGACGTCCTCGAACACACCCAAAGCGGCGCCGAACGGGCGCGCCATAATCAATGTCACCATCGTCTCGGAATAACCGCGCGCCGCGAGCCGCGCCGGCAAGTCGCCCGGCGCATAGGCGCCGTCGGTCAGCTTGAAGCGCGGCGCCAGTTTGCGCGCGGCGTACCAGCGTTCCGCATCATCGATCGCCGCGTCCACATCGCCGCCGCGCCAGTCCAGCGGCCAGACCGCATTCACGCGCCCTGTGACGCCGCTCGCCGCCAGAAATAGCCAACCGTCGCGCGCTTCGGTTTCGGCAGCGGGCCAGGACTTGATCGTAGCGTGCTCAATATCAAGTGGCGTCGGCGCGTTCATGTCTGCGTGCTACCACATTAGAGTGTCACGTGTTCGCCTTTGCGACCAGCTTCACAACGTCGCCCATGATGCTGGTGATTTTGAAATCCTTCGGCGTGTACACCGCCGCCACGCCCATCTGCTTCAGCGCCAAAGCGTCCGCCGGCGGGATGATGCCGCCGACGATCAGCGGCGCGTTCACGCCCTCCGCACGCATCAGCCGCACTACTTCCTGTACCAGGTCGAGATGCGAGCCGGAGAGGATGGAGAGGCCCACCGCATGCGCGCGCTTTTCCTTCGCCGCCGCGACGATCTCGGCCGGCGTCAGGCGAATACCTTCGTACACGACCTCCATGCCCGCCGCGCGCCCGCGCGCCGCGATTTGCTCAGCGCCGTTGGAATGTCCATCAAGCCCCGGCTTGCCGACCAAGAACGTGAGCTGCCGCCCCAGCTTCTCCGAGAGCGCCGCGACGTCGGCTTTCACCGCGTCCAAATCCTCGATGTCGCTTTCCACGATCAGCGCCACGCCCGTCGGCGCGCGATACTCGCCAAACACCTCGCGCAACGCGAACGACCATTCGCCTGTGGTCACGCCCGCTTTCGCGCACGCCAAAGACGCCGGCATCACGTTGCGCTCTTCTTTCGCCGCTGCGCGCAAGTCTGCGAGCGCTGCTTCAACCGCGCCGGCATCGCGCTGCGCGCGCCAAGCTTTGAGTCGCGCGATCTGCTGCGCTTCAACCGCGAAATCCACCGTCTGAATACTCTTCTCGCCCACCTCGAGCGGGGAGGGTTCGCCTTCGGTGTAGCAATTCACGCCGACGACCTTGATCGCGCCCGTCTCGATCGCCTCGGCGCGCTTGCGGTTCGATTCCACCAGCGACGCTTTGAGATAGCCAGCTTCCACAGCCGCTACCGCACCGCCCATCGCCTCGATGTTCTTCAACTCGACCCGCGCGCCTTCCATGAGCTGCGCAACTTTGGCTTCGATCACCTTCGAACCATCGAAGATGTCCTCGTACTCCAGCAAATCGGTCTCATAGGCGAGGATCTGCTGCATCCGCAGCGACCATTGCTGATCCCAAGGCCGCGGCAGCCCTAAAGCTTCGTTCCACGCCGGCAGTTGCACGGCGCGGGCGCGTGCGTCCTTCGACAGCGTCACCGCCAACGTCTCCAGCAAGATGCGATAGACGTTGTTCTCCGCTTGCTGCTCTGTCAGCCCCAGAGAGTTCACTTGCACGCCATAGCGAAAGCGCAGCGCGCTTGCGTCCGTGACGCCATAGCGCTGGCGGCCGATCTCTTCCCACAAGCGCCCGAACGCGCGCATCTTTGAAAGCTCAGTGATGAAGCGCATGCCGGCGTTCACGAAGAACGAGATGCGCGAGAACACCGCCGCGAAGCGTGCCTCCGGCACTTCGCCGCGCGCCTTCACCTCATCCAGCACCGCGATCGACGCCGCCAGTGCGAACGCCAGCTCTTGCTCCGGCGTCGCGCCGGCTTCCTGCAAATGGTAGGAGCACACGTTCATCGGATTCCATTTTGGAATCGCGTCGAGGCTCCAGGCGATCGTATCGGCGGTGAGCTTCAGGCTCGGGCGCGGCGGGAAGATGAACGTCCCGCGCGAGAGATATTCCTTGATGATGTCGTTCTGCGTCGTGCCAGTGAGCTTCTTCGGATCGGCGCCTTGCTCTTCCGCGAGCGACACATAAAGCGCGATCAGCCACGCCGCCGGCGCGTTGATCGTCATCGACGTGTTCATGCGCTCAAGCGGAATGCCGTCGAACAGCGCCCGCATATCGCCCAGATGCCCAACCGGCACGCCGACTTTGCCAACCTCGCCTCGCGCCAGGATGTGGTCGCTGTCGTAACCGGTCTGCGTCGGTAGATCGAAGGCGACCGAGAGGCCGGTCTGCCCTTTGGCCAGGTTCGACCGGTAGAGCTTGTTCGACTCCGCCGGCGTCGAGTGCCCAGCGTAGGTGCGGAAGATCCAAGGCTGGTCCGGTGCGTGCTGAAAAGGAGTCATAGCGTGCTCATGCTGCACTGCAAAAAGCCAGACGGCTAGACCCTAGCGTTGTTGAGGCGAAGCCTCGTCAATCGCGCGCGCCTGAGTGCGCGGCAGAGCCAGTAAAACTAAGGCGCCGATCAATGCCGCGGCCGCCAGCGCCAGCAACGCTGGTTCGCTTGCGCCGTTATTGGCGGTGCGGATACGGCCGATGATGTCCGGGCCGAAATGGCCGCCAAGATTGCCGAAGGCGTTGATCCAGGCGATGCCTGCCGCAGCGGCAGTGCCGGAGAGAAACGCCGTCGGCAATGACCAGAACGTCACCACCCACGACAATGTGCCGGAGAGCACCAAAGCCAACGCCGCGATCGCGGCGATCGCCGAATGGCCGAACGCCGCGAGCAACAAGAGCCCAACCATCGCCACCAACATGCCGCCGGCCGCGTGCCAGCGTCGTTCGCCCGTGTGGTCGGAGTGGCGGCTCCACAAGATCATAACGATAGCCGCCGTGCCCCAAGGGATCATGTTGATGAGGCCGATGCGAAGGAAATCGTCAGGCGCGAGCCCGAGTTCCTGAATGATCGTCGGCATCCAAAAGTTGGCGGCGTACAAACAGCCCGCGCCACAAAAATAAACCAGCGCCAGCGCCCACACGCGCAGATCGGCGAAGGTCTCCGCAAATCCGTGCCGCACGCCGAGCACGCTTTTGTGCGCTTCGTCCGCGTCCACGGCGGCGACGACAAAATCCTGTTCCGCCGCACTCAGCCAGCGCGCCGAGCGGGGACCGTCGGGCAACAGGAACAGCACGACCACGCCCATGAGCACGGACGGAATGCCTTCGAGCAGGAACAGCCATTGCCAGCCGCGCCAACCGCTCACGCCATCCATGTATTGCATGATCGCGCCCGAGAGCGGTGAGCCGATCAGGTTCGAGAGCGCAATCGCGCTCATGAAAAGCCCAACCATCTGCGCGCGGCGCCCCGCCGGAAACCAATAGGTGAGATAAAGGATGACACCTGGAAAGAAGCCGGCCTCAGCGACGCCCAGCAGAAAGCGCAAGAGGTAGAACGTGAACTCCGCGTCGGTGCAACCGAACGCCGCCGCGATCGGTCCCCAATGCAATGCGCCGGTGAACATGAAGCATGACGAGATGACGCCCCAACTCACCATGATGCGCGCGATCCAGCGCCGCGCACCGACCTTCTGCAGGATCAGATTGCTCGGCACCTCGAACAAAAAATAGCCGATGAAGAAAATTCCCGCGCCGAAGCCGTACATGGCGTCGCTCAGCGCCAGATCGCCCGCCATCTGCAGCTTGGCGAAGCCGACATTCACCCGGTCGAGGAACGCGGCGATGTAGCAAAGGAACAGGAGCGGGATCAGCCGCCAGACCACTTTGGCGTAGAGCGTTGTCTCGGCCTTGGCGTCCATCGTGTCCCCCGCTATTCCTCTGCGCCCATCAGATCGAGGTGCATGATGTGAAGCCCCACATAGCCCTCGCGGGGATGATGGAACGCTTCCGGCACGGTGGCGATGATTTTGAATCCGATAGAGACCCATGCCTTCACCGCAGCGTGGTTCGCTGCAACGACGGCGTTGAATTGCATGGCGCGATACCCTGCGTCCCGCGCCCAGGCGACCGCATGCGCCCCAAGCGCGCGCCCAACGCCTTTGCCGCGCGCATCCGGGTGAACGATGAAGCCGGCATTGGCGACATGCGCGCCCGGTCCCAATTGGTTCGGATTCACCTTCGCGCTTCCCACGACGGCGCCAGCGTCATCGACCGCGACGAACACGTGCGTCGGCGGCCGCGCAACCCAAATCGCGCGCGCCATCTGTTCGCTGACGTCGGTTGGATACGTAAACGTGTCGCCCGCCGCGGCGACAGCTCTTAGGATCGGCCAAACCTGCGGCCAATCGCTTTCGGAGAAGGGGCGGATCGAGGTCACCGCCGTGCGCTACACGGCGGCAATCCTCAACGCAATTGCGCGGTTCGTCAGGCCGCTCGTCGGAAAAGCCCGATCACGAGCAGGAGGATGATTGCGCCGATAGTGGCGTAGACGATGGCCGTAATCAGCGGATTGACCACAACAAAAGCGACACCCAGTTGCGGCAACAACCAGCCGGCGATGATGGCGCCGATGACGCCGACAACAAGATTGCCGACAAGACCGAGCCCGTAGCCGCGCACGACTACGCCCGCGAGCCAACCGGCGACGATGCCGACGATGATCCAAATCAGAATGTCAGGCATGGACGTCTCCCTCCGCGAGCCCAAACGCCCGCCGGTACTGTAACGCCGCCGCCACGGTTTGGCTCCCAACGTGGTTGACGTAGCGCGGTCCGTGCTCGCACCTGCGAAACAGGACATTGACGCAGTGCAGCAAAAGCGCTCACTCTTGCAGCCCCTAAGGGAGGCCAGGGCATGGCGCAGGCGAACTTGAAGTCGGTGAAGGACATTTACCCTATCGGGGAGATACCGCCGCAATTCCACGTACCGCAGAAAATGTGGGCGTGGGCGATCCGCAAGGAGCGCCACGGCCGCCCCGCAACGGCGATGCAGCTGGAAGAAGTGCCTGTCCCCGAAGTCGGCGAAGACGAAGCGCTCGTGCTCGTGATGGCCGCAGGCGTAAATTACAATGGCGTGTGGGCCGCCTTGGGCGAGCCGATGAGCGTGCTCGACGTCCACAAGCAGCCTTATCACGTCGCGGGCTCCGATGCGTCGGGCATCGTTTGGGCCGTCGGCTCCAAGGTGAAGCGCTGGAAGCCTGGCGACGAGGTCGTCATCCATTGCAATCAGGACGATGGCGACGACGAAGAATGCAACGGCGGCGACCCGATGTTCTCGCCCAGCCAACGCATCTGGGGCTACGAAACAACCGACGGCTCCTTCGCGCAATTCTGCAAAGTACAGGCGCGCCAAATGATGCCGCGCCCGAAGCATCTCACCTGGGAAGAGGCGGCCTGCTACACCCTCACGCTCGCGACCGCCTATCGCATGCTGTTCGGCTGGCGCCCGAACGTGCTGCGTCCTGGCCAAAACGTTTTGGTGTGGGGCGCGTCCGGCGGCCTCGGCGTATTCGCGACGCAGCTTTGCGCCGTGTCAGGCGCGCATGCGATCGGCGTCGTCTCCGATGAGAGCAAAAAAGATTATGTGCTCTCGATGGGCGCGAAAGCCGTGCTCAACCGTAAGGACTTCAATTGCTGGGGGCAGCTGCCGAAGGTCAACGGCGAGGGCTTCGCCGAGTACATGAAAGAAGTCGCCAAGTTCGGCAAAGCCGTGCGCGCCATCACTGGCGGCAAGGATCCCGACATTGTCTTCGAGCATCCGGGCGAAGCCACGTTTCCGGTATCGGTGCGCATCGTCAAACGCGGCGGCATGGTTGTGATCTGCGCCGGCACCACTGGCTACAATCTCACCATGGACGCGCGTTATCTCTGGATGCACCAAAAGCGCGTGCAGGGCTCACACTTCGCGCACCTCTATCACGCCGCCCAAGCCAACCAGCTCGTCATCGATCGCCGCATCGACCCTGCCATGGGCGAAGTGTTCCCCTGGGACAAAATCCCCGACGCGCACGAGAAGATGCTCGATAACAAGCACACGCCCGGCAACATGGCCGTGCTGGTGAGCGCACCGCGCTCGGGGCTGCGCACCTGGGAAGACGTTGTCGAGGCGAGTGGGGGTTAGGGGCGCTCAATTGCGTCGACGGGAAGGGCGTTGTAATCGACGACTTCGGTCCCGTCCTGGACTGCGCGCAGGCCGTGAAGTGCGTATGCAATGTTCAGGTAGTGCAAAGTAGCGTCGAGGCCATCTATAGCGCCTCGCATGATGATGCCAGCAACACCTTGCTGGGTCTCATTGTAGATCAACCCTCCGCTCAGCCCGGCAAGACTTCGAATATTTGGTTCCCGGCGCAGTCGGATTTTCGCGGTTCGGAGAGTGGTGTCTTCGAGTGTGTTGCCGCGGTCTTTGAAGGCCAGGGCGCTGTATGCGGCTGCGATACCGTCGCCTTCAATCCAAGTCGGTTCGTTGAGCACGCCGTGAGCCGTAAGGCTATCTCCGATCCGACTGGTAACGATGGTGCGTTCGTCCAAGACGTATAGACCGTCGCCGTAGCGAGACAGCAATCGCTGTGGTCCTAGCTTGATGATCGCCAAGTCCACTATATCGGTGTCTTGCGCGTGCCCCCAACACTCGACCGGGCAGTGCACAGCTTGGACGGTTGAACCGCCCTCCAACTCTTTACCGAAGACGACAACAAGGTTCGCCCAGGAGTGTCGTTCGATACCAGACCCTAGGATATGCCGGCACGTAAGCCCGTATGGTAAACCCTTATAGTAAAACAGCGAGATCGTTCCACCTGAGGTGCAATAAGGGTGCCCCTCAAAGTTTGTTTTGAAGATAGCTGGTCGAATGCACTCTGCAGCGTCTTGCCTAATCACCAGACCATTTGAGAGTTCATAAACTCGCTTCACAGACGCGAGATTATCACGATTCCGGGTGGTTTCGCGACGTTCGGCGGTCTTGGCGAGCGGCCTATAGATGGCGCGTTTCCCCCGGCGGATTGAACCAATTGTCGCCGCGCCCATCGGCGTACGTGATCGTGCCGCTCAACAATTCCTCCGGCGTCGCATCGTCGATGCAGGCGACCTGGATGGCGACGTAATCGCCGCCGATCTCCGGGATGTTGCCGTACGAGTACGAGCGCACGCCACAGGTCGCGCAGAACGGCGCGTGGGCCTGCTTCGAGTTCCACTGATAATCGCTCACCGCGTCCTTGCCGCTTAGCAACCGAAACTCCGCCGGCTTGATGCCAACGCTCCAATTCCGCGTCTTCGTGCAGATCGAGCAATTGCACTTCAGCGTGCCGTTGGAGAAGTCGATGTCGGCTTCCCAACGCACTGCGCCGCAATGGCAAGAGCCGTAATTGTTTTGAGTGTCATGCGGGCCTCCTTTGTGCGTAGGACGTTCAGGCGAACGCTCATCCGACAAACGGTGACGCCATGCTCGGCTTTTCTTGCCGCAATAGCGCTCTACATGTGCAAAGCCAGCGCCCTCCCATGACGGAGAGCGCTGGCCTCGCCCAGTTTGCCCCCGGAGCTCAGGTCAAGCTTACGGAGTCGATGGCGCCGGTGTGGCCACGGTGACATTGCCGGTGCTGTCGATCATCACGTTGACGCTGGCGCCGTTTTGCGTGGCGGTCGCCGTCCAATGGCCGTCGGCGTTCTGCGTCAGAGCCGTGACATTGGTGTAGCCGGCGGTTTCGATACGCGTGCGCGCGTCTGCTTCGGTAAGCGTGAGGCTTGGCGCCGGCGGCAGCGGATCGGTTGTGGTGATTTCCGCCGGAGGAGGCGCTTCGACTTCGGTTGTCTGTCCGCACGCGGCGAGGCCGGCTGCTGCAACAGACGCGACGGCGGCGATCAGAAGTATTCTCGGGTTACGCGACATGAGGGGCTCCTAGTGCGCGTTGACCCCCCACGTGGCGGGACGCTACGGCCTCTCGCGCGCGGCGCACGTGAATTTCCGTGCATGATTGCATTTGAGACGTAAAATTCGCGCGGTTACGGAGCTTTCATGCTGCACATCGGCATTCTCGCACACAGCGCCGACGGCGCCGGCCTCTGCTATCTCGAAATGTGTCGAGAAGGCGCCCGTAGAAGCGGCGCGCATGAGCATCCGGAAATCACACTGTCCATTCTGCCGATGGGTCCAACACTGCCGCTTTGGGAGCGCGGCGACCTCGACGCCATCAATGCGTACCTCATGCGCAGCGCCCAACGCCTCGCCGACGCCGGTTGCGACTTCTTCGTCTGCCCCGACAACACCGCCCACATCGCCCTCGACGCCGCGCGATCGCCTTATCCGCTGCCTGGGCTGCACATCGCCGAGATTGTCGCGCAGCGCGCGAAGGCCGATGGCCGCGAGCGCGTCGCTCTGCTTGGCACGAATTGGACCATGAAGGGCCCCGCCTACGCCGCGGCGTTCGCGCGCGCCGGCGTTACGCTCGACATTCCGCACGAGGCCGAACGGGCGATGATCGATCGCGTCATCTTCGACGAATTGTGCCAGGGCGTGCTCAATGCGGCTTCGCGAGAAGCCTACCTGCGCGTCATTGCGCGCATGAAAGGCGAGGGCTGCGACGCCGTCGCGCTCAGCTGCACCGAGATTCCCCTCCTCATTACGCCGGAGGTTGCGCCGCTGCCGACGCTCGATTCCACGCGTCTTTTGGCGCGCGCGGCGGTCGCGGTCGCAAATGGTGAACGCCCCAAGCCGGTCTGGCGCGGGGGAGCCATGCTCTAGAAGCGGCGTAAAGCGCTGGCATTGCTCGGCCAAAGCGCCTACATGAGCCCTATCGTTTTCGTCGCGTGACGCTCTCTGTCCCTCGCTGTCGCGCCGGATTGTCTGCCGTTTTCCTTCGAGTTCGAGCTCGCCGGGGCTGTCCTGGGCGGGCAACACGTCCATTGGGAGACGGTTCATGGCTACTGGTACTGTAAAATTCTTCAATTCCACAAAGGGCTTCGGCTTCATCGCGCCGGAAACGGGCGGCAAGGACGTTTTCGTCCACATTTCCGCTGTTGAGCGCGCTGGCCTCCGTGGCCTGGTCGATGGCCAGAAGGTCTCGTTCGAACTCGAGAAGGACCGCAGCGGTCGCGAGTCGGCGACGAACTTGAAGGTCGAGTAGTCGGCCATGTCGATCGATGAACGCATCCCGAACCTCTCCGACCAGGAGCTGACGCGCCTCCACGACAACGCTTTGCGTTTGCGTGACAGTGGCGCTGTGGGCCAACGGACGGAAGCGGAGCGCGTGCTGCCGTTGATCGACGCGGAACTTGCAGAACGGCGGGCGCGCGCACCAGCGCGTCCGCCACGCAAGGCGCCAGTGCGCAAGAAGAAAGCGTGACGCTGAAACGGCGTCAGCAGAAAGGGCCACAGTGCCAAAAAGCGCACCGAGAGATCTTATCGAAGCCGCGGCAAATGAAGGCGGTTTTGAAACATTCGTCGCATTGAGTGATCTGGCCGGCTTATCCGGCGTCTTGAAGGGCGCGGCGCGCCACACAGTGTTTGCGCCCACCAACCAAGCCTTTAACGCCATGGCGCCCGGCGCCCTTGAGGACCTTGGACGTCCCGAACGGCGCGATGCGCTCCTAGCGTTGCTCAAGCTCCACATTGTCGCTGGCAAAGTGCGGCTCGACCGTTTCACGGGCCGGCGGATGCACGGCAAATCCATCGGCGGCGCGGCGCTGTCGATTGATGGCGTTGACGGCGTCCAGATCAACGGCGCCCGCGTCGTCCGCCCAGACATCGCCGCCGCCAATGGCATGCTCCACGGCATCGACAGCGTCCTTACGCCAAAGATCGCCGCGCGCGCGGTGAGAGGCTGAAGGCCATGCCCGTTGGGGCGGTTCGCTCTTTCGATGGCAAACGCGGCGCTGGCTTCATCGCGCCTGACGACGGCGAACCCGACATCTTCGTTCATTCCGCTGAAGTCGAACGGGCTGGCATCGCCCGGCTGAAAGCCGGCGATCGTGTAAGCTACGATGTGCAGACCGACCGCGCCCTAAAGCGGAGCTTCGCGACCAATCTGGTCCTGCTTCCGCCTTCAGAACATTTGCCCGGCGGCGTCTGAGCGCTAAACTCGCGGCCTGGGGAGAGGGAAGCGCACATGATCCGGCTTGTCCTGGCCGCCCTGGTGGTGGCGTTTCTGGCTGTGGCGGGGTTCGTGGCCTATCGCACGGCGACGTTCACAGCCCCGCCGCCGGCAGCTGAAGTCCCCGCACCGGACGTCAACACCTACGCCATCGACCCAAGCGCTGCCGCAATGCGTCTCGCTGAAGCGATCCGCTTCCGCACCGTCTCCCTCGTCACTGATGGCGAAGACCGCGCCCAGTTCGAACAATTCCATGCCTGGATGCAGCAGCGTTACCCGGCGTTCCACGCCGCCGCCCGGCGCGAAATCGTCGGTGAGCTGTCGCTCCTGTACACGTGGGAAGGCACGGACGCCGCGCAGCCGCCGATCCTGCTCCTCGCCCACCAAGACGTCGTCCCGGCGCCGGACGACACCCGTGCCGCTTGGAGCGTCGATCCGTTTGGCGGCGTCATCCGCGACAACGCGATCTGGGGCCGCGGCGCTATCGACGACAAAAGCTCGCTCGTCGCTTTGCTCGAAGCCGCTGAATTTCTCGCCGCCAGCGGCAGGCGCCCGACGCGTACGATCATCTTCGCGTTCGGCCATGACGAAGAACTCGGCGGCGACACCGGCGCCACGGCGATGGCCGCGCTGCTCGCGGAACGTGGCGTGCGCGCTTGGTTCGTTCTGGACGAAGGCCTGGCCGCGTTGGAGCGCCATCCGCTCACCGGCGGCCCCGCCGCTTTGATTGGCGTCAGCGAGAAAGGCGGCGCCACCATGCGTGTGCGCGCGGTCGGCCAGCCTGGCCATTCTTCGATGCCGCCACCAGAAACGGCTGTCTCGCGTCTCGCCGAAGCGATCACCCGCATCCACACCATGCCGATTGATCGCAGCCTCGAAGGCGGCCCAGCGCTCGACATGATGCGCGCGCTGTCGCCGGAGCTTTCGCTCACCAACCGCGCCGCGCTCGCCAACGAATGGTTGGCGGGCCCCTTGCTGCGCGCGCGCCTCGCTGCTGAGCCCGCGGCGCTCGCGCTTATGGGCACAACCGTCGCGCCAACGATGACCGAAGGCGGCATTCGCCCGAACGTGTTGCCCGGCGAAGCCATCGCGATGATCAATTTTCGCCTGCATCCCCGCGATTCCAGCGCCGACATCCTGCGCCGCGCGCGCCAAGCCGTCGCCGAGATCGAAGGCGTCACGGTCGAATGGGAAGGGGAGCCGCGTGAAGCGAGCGCCGTGTCAAGCGCCACCTCGTCCAGCTACGCCTTGATCGCCGCGCTCTCTCGCGCGACGTTGCCTGAAGCCGCCGTCGCGCCCGCCTTGGTGATCGCTGGCACGGATTCGCGCCTCTATGCCGACGTCGCTGAGAACGTCTATCGCTACCAGCCTATCTTGCTGACCGCCGAAGATCTCGAAGGCCCGCACGGCATCAACGAGCACCTCACGATCGCCAATTTCGAGCGTCAAATCAGATTCTATATCGGCCTCCTGGAAGCAGGGGCGATGCAATGAATTTGTTTCTCCACACGTCAAACAAAGCCCCGTCATTCCGGGATCGCGGAGCGATACCCGGAACCCAGGGGCCACAAGCTCGTCGTTGCCCCTGGGTCCCGGATCACGCTCCGCGTGTCCGGGATGACGGAATGTGTTTGTCCCGCTTAAGGAGCCACCGATGCGCATCATGATGTTCTCAGCAATTCTGTTCGCCGCCGCGTGCGCGCAGCCCGCAGAAGAACCCGCCGCGCCAGCCGCGCAGGAGAATTCATCCGTTCCCGCGCCCACGCCAAGCGATGTCGCGCTTCGTATCAACGCCGCCCAAGCTGGGCAGACGGTTGAGGTCGCCGTCAATCAGCGCTTCGCCGTTGAACTCGTCGGCGTGCCGACGGCCGGCTATGTCTGGCAGCCCGCACAGATCCCCGCCTTCGTCACCCGCGCAGGCGAAACGTCTGGCAACACCACTCAAGCGCAAAGCCAGCCCGGCTTCACCGGCGGCAATCATTGGGAAGTGCTGATGTTCGCCGCGACTGGCCCTGGAACGGGCGAGCTCGTGCTTGAACAAAAGCGTCCCTGGGAAACCACCGAGCCGCCGAACCAAACTTTCCGCGTCACGATCGTCGCGCGTTGATCGTACTCGGCCAGCTGCTGATCTTCGGCCTCGCTTTCGCGGGCGTCACGGCGTCTTCGATCGGCCTCATCTATTTCGCCGGTCGGGCGGTGAACCGGGCGCAGGCGCGCGACAACCGCTGGCGTTACGGGGCGATCGCCGCCCTTTGCCTGTGTGGCATTGTCGCGTCGGCGGCGTTGGGCTTTGTCGGCATCGGCGCGATCATGTATCTGGCGCAGCGATGAGCGAGCTTCTCCGCGATCTCTGGTACTTCGCCGCCACCTCCAAGGAGGTGACCGCCGGCAAGATGTTCCGCCGCGAAATCTTGGGCGAGCCGGTCGTGCTGGGCCGCGACGGGCAGGGCCGCGCCTTCGCGCTGCGCGACATCTGCCCGCACCGCGCCGTGCCGCTCTCGGCCGGCCGCGTCACCGAAACAGACGGCGTGCAGACAGTCGAGTGCCCGTATCACGGCTGGCGCTTCGGCACCGCCGATGGCGTCTGCAAGCAAATCCCGTCCCTGGTGGAAGGCCAAGCCTACGAAGCCAGTCGCATTCGCGTGCGCCACTATCCAACGCACGAAGCCAACGGCATCGTGCTCGTGTTCGTGTCGTCCGATCCGCGCTTCGCCGATGCGCCGCCACCCGCGCCTGAGTTCGGCTTGGCCGAACTCAGCGAACCGAAATTCGTCATCGATCGCATCTTCGCCGCGAGCATGGACAACGCCGTCGTCGGCCTGATGGACCCCGCGCACGTGCCGTACGTGCATAATCAATGGTGGTGGCGCCCGCCGAGCACCGGCAAGAAGCTGAAGGAAAAGCGCTTCGTCCCGCGTGAGCGCGGCTGGGCGATCGAACGCCACGCGCCGGCGTCTAACTCGCTCGCCTACAAATATTTGTTCGGCGGCGCGGTGACGACCGAGATTTCCTTCATGCTGCCGGGCTTCCGCTGGGAGGTGGTGGAGACGCCGAAATCGCGCCTCTTCACGCTCACCTGCCTCACGCCGGAAAACGAAAACTCAACCCGCATCACCCAAGTCACGTATTGGCGCGACGCCATCTGGCTCGATCTCATCAAGCCGATCCTCATCCCCGCCGGCCGCGAATTCCTCGATCAAGACGGCCGCATGGTCGATCTGCAAAACAGCGGCCTGAAATACAGCCCCGCCATGCTGTGGATCGACGACATCGACGTGCAGGCAAAATGGTATCTAAAGCTCAAGCGCGAATGGGCCAAGAGCCGCGAAGAGGGGCGCGACTTCGTCAATCCAATCGAGCCGACGACGCTCAGGTGGATGAGTTAGGGCGTCAGCACCAGCTCAATCCGCGTTTCGCGCGGGGTTTCGCCTTCACCGGGCATGTCTTCTTGCAGCACCAATGTTGCCGGCGTGTCGGCCGTGACGCTGAAGTTCAACGTCGCGTCGAACACCTTGTCGCCTGGATCGGTCCAGCTCACACGCGGATGCGCCGGGGCTTCGGCCAGCACAGCGCCATCCGCGCCCACCAAGCGCACCGGAAACTGGTTCTCGAAATACCAATTGCCCGGCGCGAGCCCCGTCACAGCGAGCGGGCTCGTGACCCGCGCGTCAGCGATGGGCGCTTCCACGGACGCAACGTCCAGAGCCGCAGCCACTTCGGTGGCAGGCGGCGCTGAGGACGGCGCAGGTGGCGAACACGCGGCGGCGAGCAGCGCCGTCAGAATCAATAATCTGTGCATCCGGCGACGCTAGCTCAGCGCCGCCGCCGTGTCAGCTCATTCAAGCCGCGTTGCGTTTTCCCGGCGTGCCTTCCGCGCCGCTCACCGTGAATTGCTTCACCAGACGCGCCAGGTCGTCGCTTTCGTCAGCGAGTGCGCGGCTGGCGGCGGTTGTCTGCTCCACCATGGCTGCGTTTTGCTGCGTCACCTGATCCATCTGATTGATGGCGACGTTCACTTCTTTCAACCCAAGCGCCTGTTCCTGCGCCGACGCCGCGATCTCCGACACCAGGCCGTTGATCTCGGCTACCTTGGCGACAATGCCGGTGATCGCCGCGCCCGCATGGTTGATGCGCGACACGCCAGACGTGACTTGCTCGGAACTCGTCGCGATCAGGGATTTAATCTCCTTGGCCGCATCGGCGGAACGCTGCGCCAAAGCGCGCACTTCGCTGGCCACGACCGCGAAGCCACGGCCAGCTTCACCGGCGCGCGCGGCCTCCACGCCGGCGTTCAGCGCCAGCAAATTGGTTTGGAAGGCGATCTCGTCGATCACGCCGATGATCTGCGAAATTTGCTGCGATGATTGCGCGATCGCGCTCATCGCCGCCACAGCCTCGCTGACGATCTCGCCGCTTCGCGCCGCTTCCGTGCGCGCTTCGGCCACCGTGGCGTTGGCGTGGGCGGCGCCGGAGGCCGTCTTGGTCACGGTCGCCGTGATCTGATCGAGCGCCGCCGCGGTTTCCTCGAGCGAAGCGGCCTGCGTCTCCGTGCGGCGCGAAAGATCGTCCGCCGCGCGGCTGATTTCGCTGGTGCCGCTTGAAATGGAAAGCGTGCTGCTGGAAACCAGGGCCATGGCGTTATCGAGCTGACGGATCGCGGCGTTGAAATCGTCCTTCAGTTTCACGTAACGGCCCGCGAAGGCTGCGTTCACCTGGCACGTGAGATCGCCCTTCGCCACACGCTCCAGTGAGAACGCCAGCGCGTCGACGACGGCGCTTTGCTCTTTTTCCGCCGCAGCGCGCGCCGCGTCGTTGCGCGTGCGCTCAGCGGCGGCCTCTGCCTCAAGCCGTTTGCCTTCCTCGGTCGCACGTTCAAGCGCAATAGCGGCGTCCTTGAACACTTGAACGGCGTCCGCCATGGCGCCCACTTCATCCTTGCGGCCGATCGCCGGTACGTCGATGGCTTTGTCGCCGTCCGCCAAGCGGCGCATCGCGTCCGTCATCTGCGTCACGGGGCGTGCAATCATGCGCGTCAGCGCGAGCCCGACGCCGACCGAGAGGAGTGCGGAAATGAGCAGGCCGGCCAGCATCACCAGCTCGGCCATCCGCGCCGCGGATTCCGAGGCGGCGGCGGCGGCGTTCATCGCGTCCTGCTCTGCGCTCAGCAGCGCATCGATGCCGTCCTCCGCAGGCGCAATCAATTGATCGGCGACGCCGTCATTACCAACCAACGCGCCCGCTTGAACGCGCGTCGCTGGATTGCGCACCATGCGCGTAGCCGCTGGCACGACGCCTTCGTACCAAGCATCCGCGGCCGCTTCGACCGCGTCGACGCGGGCGATCTGTTCGGTTTCGCCCGCAACCAGCGCGCGGATGTTGTTCAAGGCCTCCTTGAACCTGGCGCGGTGGCTTTCAACCCGGCCCAGATAATAATCGTCGGTGCTGATGATCCATCCGCGCACAGAATTTTCTTGGCGGGCGAGCCGAAACTGGGCGTCGAAGATCGCCGTCAGCGTGGCGTTCGCTTCGGTGCTTTCCGCGCGCGCCTGGTTCATCGTGTTGATGTTGATCAATGCCGCGCCGCCAGTCGCGCCGATGACCGCGATCACCGCCGAAAAGCCCAGCAACAGCTTCCGCGAGATCTTGACGTTGTTCAAATTCATCACCGCGCATCCCCTTATGCGTGAAACGTTCTCGCTTCCGATGCCCGGTGCGCGTTAAACAAACCTCACCGCAGCTGCGCTTGAGTCGCATGCAGTTGTGGCAAGGTCCGATTAACCGCGAGGCCTCAGGTCTCCGCGTCGAACATTGTTCAATTGGGGGAAGCAACAAATGTTAGTCGTGTTGAAGCGCGCAGCGGGCGTGGCGGTCGGTCTCGCCGCACTTGGCGGCGTCGCGCGTGCGGAAGAAGCAAGCACCATCGGCGACGCCATCACCGGCGGCGAGCTGATATTCGAACTGCGCCCGCGTTACGAGCACGTCGATCAAACCGGCATCGCCGACGCCGACGCTCTCACCAATCGCACGCGCCTCGGCTGGAAAACCGGCACGTACCACGGCTTCACTGGTTTGATCGAATTGGAAGACGTGCGCGCCATCGTTGACGATTACAACGACGGCATCCCGCCGGCCGAACCCTTTGCCACGATCGGCGATCCGGAAACAACCGAACTCAACCGCCTTCAACTGGCCTGGCGCGCCAACGCGCATTTCACCGCCACCCTCGGCCGTCAGAACGTGCAGTTTGACGATCAACGTTTCATCGACGGCTCCAACTCACGCCAGGACGCGCGCACGCTCGACGCATTGCGCGCCGATGTGACGTTCGGCGATCTCAAGGGCAGCTATCTCTACGTTGACCAGGTGAACAACACGGCAGACGACTTCACCGATCTCGACACCGAGAGTCATCTGCTCAACGTCACCAACAAATTCGACGACGCCTTCAGCCTCACAGGCTTCATCTACGCTTTCGATTTCACGACGCCGACGGCGATCAACCAGTCGTCGGAATTCATGGGCGTGCGCGCGAGCGGCAAGGTCGAGGCCATGGACACCGAGTTCAGCTACGCGCTGAGCTACGCCAATCAGCAGGACTACGGCAGCTCGCTGGTCGACTTTAATCTCGACTACGGCATGGCGAACCTCACGGCGACGCACGGCCAATGGTCTGGCCGCTTGCAGTACGAGACGCTGGAAGGCGACGGCGTGCGCGGCCTGTTTTTCCCGATCGGCTCGAACACCAGCTTCCACGGCTGGGCCGGCGCCTTCAGCACCAAGCCCGCGAACGGCCTCAACGACTTCAATGCGTCGGTCACCTATTCGCCCGGCTGGGACGCCCCGCTCATTGGCGATCTCGCATTCACGGCGCGCTGGTACGAGTTCGAAGCTGAGCGCACCGGCGTCGATCTGGGCGAAGAGCTCGATTTCGAGATCGCCGGCGATCTCACCGACAAGCTCGGCCTGTTGATCCGCTCCGGCGATTATCGTCGCGGCGATGCGGGTTCGCCGGTGGAGCGCCGGCGCTTCTGGGTTGAACTGACCTACAAACTCTAAGCCCGGACCGCGCGACGGCTTGCCCTCTTTCGCACCTGCGAAAGGGGGCTAAAGTCTCCGCAACGTGCGAGGACTCATGTCGGCAGAGCTGGTTTCCAAGCTTCAGGCGGTCGCGGACGCGGCTGGCGCCTATTCGGCGTCCGCCCGGTCGGCGGTGAAGGCGCGTGTCTCGAACGGTGGCAAGCTCGACCGCGCCGCCATCGACCGCGAACAGCACTTGGTTCACGGCCTCGCCTGGGTCGCCACCTACGCTGAGACGCTGCGCGAGGTCGCCGATTGGGCGCGGGCATTGAGCGAGAAGGGCGCCCTCAGCGACACCGACCAATCGCTGGCGAAGCTCGTCGCGTCCGAATACGCCGCGCAACTCGCCGGCGGCCTGCCGATGACGCAAGTCGAGAGCATTCGTCCGGCGGATTTCGGAATCGATGCGCCCCCGGTGCTGCTCACGATCAGCCAAGACGAAAAATCCCGTCTCGCTGTGGCGCTGCGCGAAGCGCGCGGTCGCGCGACTTTGGAGAACACCAATCTCGACGAAGACTTCGAGATGATCCGCGATCAATTCCGCAGATTCGCCGATGCTGAAGTCGTGCCGTTCGCGCACGGCTGGCACTTGAACGACGAACTGATCCCGATCGAAATCCTGGAACACATGGGCGAGCTAGGTGTGTTCGGCCTCACCATCCCGGAAGAATTCGGCGGCTCGGGCCTCGGCAAGACGGCGATGTGCGTCGTCTCGGAGGAACTCTCGCGCGGCTATATCGGCGTCGGCTCCCTCGGCACCCGCTCGGAGATCGCCGCGGAACTCATCCTCACCGGCGGCACGCCGGCGCAGAAGCAGCACTGGTTGCCAAAAATCGCCAGCGCCGAAATTCTGCCGACGGCGGTGTTCACCGAACCGAACACCGGCTCCGATCTCGCCAGCCTCAAAACCCGCGCCGCCAAACACGGCGAGACCTACGTTGTCACCGGCAATAAAACCTGGATCACCCACGCGGCCCGCGCAGACATGATGACTTTGCTTGTCCGCACCGATCCGCAAAGCACCGACCATCGCGGTCTTTCGATGCTGCTCGCGGAAAAGCCGCGCGGCGAGGGCGATACGCCGTTTCCCGCCAAAGGCATGTCGGGCGGCGAGATCGAGGTGCTCGGCTATCGCGGCATGAAAGAATACGAGATCGGCTTCGACGGTTTCGAGGTCCCCGCCGCGAACCTGCTCGGCGGTGAAGAGGGGCAGGGCTTCAAGCAATTGATGGCCACGTTCGAAAGCGCCCGCATCCAAACCGCCGCGCGCGCCGTCGGCGTTGCGCAGTGCGCGCTTGAACTGGGTCTGGCGTACGCGCTCGATCGCAAGCAGTTCGCGCAGGAGATTTTCAATTTCCCGCGCGTGTCGAACAAGCTCGTGATGATGGCCGCCGAGTTGATGGCCGCGCGCCAGATCACCTATTTTGCCGCGCGCCGGAAGGATAGCGGCAAACGCTGCGATCTCGAAGCCGGCATGGCGAAACTGCTCGCCGCGCGCGTCGCGTGGGCGGCCGCCGACAACGCACTGCAAATCCACGGCGGCAACGGCTTCGCGCTCGAATACCCCATCAGCCGCGTGCTTTGCGACGCCCGCATCCTCAACATCTTCGAAGGCGCCGGCGAAATTCAAGCACAAGTGATCGGCCGCCGCTTGCTGGAAGAGGGCGCGAACTAACACGCGCGCTTTGCGGGCGGCATTTGCCGGCTATGATCGCTGGATGAGAAAGCTCGCCCTCGCCGCTCTTGCTCTTGTCCTGACCGCGTGCGCCACAGCGCCGCCATCATCGTCATCATCGGCGGCGCCGGGCGATATCGTTGGCGATTGGCGGTTACGCGAAATCGATAGCCGGCCGATCGCATCCGCCGTCCATGCGCACATGCGGCTCGATGCGAATGGACAAGTCAGCGGCAGCGGCGGGTGCAACGGCTATTCGGGCGCCTATCGCCGCGATGGCGCCGCCCTCGTTTTCACCGATGTGATCATCACGACCGCGTCCTGCGCCGGCAGGGATGGCGAAACGCGCATGCAGGTTGAGCGGCGTTTCGTGAACACCCTGACGGGCGCGGTGAGGATTGATACGCCAGCGCTGGATCATTTGCTGCTGACGGGCGAAGATGGCCGCACCTTGAGCTTTGAACGCGGGCTGGCGCCATGAAACCACTATTGCTTCTCTTTCCATCGCTGCTGCTCGCGGCGTGCGGCGCCGCGAATTCCTATCCTGCGGCGTATGAAACCAATTTCGTGCAGGCGTGTCAGATGAACGGCGCGTCGAGCGCGCGTTGCGAATGCGTGTGGGCGAAGGTGGAGGCGGAGATTCCAGTCGCTGATTTCGAGGCCGCGGACGTTGCGTTGCAAGCCGGCCAAGAGCACCCAATTCGCGCGCAAATCCTCGGCTATCACCAAGCGTGCGAAGCAACGCCTTAACCGCGTTCGAGTGGGCGTCCTTTAACTGTACTCTGCCATAATCGCTTCATGGCCCGGCAAGATTTGCCGACCCGTAGGAGCAAGCCCCATGCGCCTCGCGATCATCGCGGCGCTTCTGTTGGCGGGGTGTGGCGCTAGCGCGCCAAACCCTTATCCCGCCGCCGCAAAGGCGCGCTTCGAGGCGTCATGCCCGCCCGAAAGCGCGGTGTGCGCCTGCACGTGGGACCATCTCACGCGCACGATGACGTACGAGCAGTACGAAGCCGCACTCGCCCGCTTCCGCGACACCGGCCTGATGGAGCCCGAAGTGACGCGCGCGCGTACGCGGTGCCTCGAACGGCACCGCGAGTAACCCGCGCTATTTTTTCTTGGCAAGCATCGCGTCTACGCCATAGGGCCCGCCGCCCGCCGCCGCGATGTAAAGAAACACGAAGCAGAACAGAATCGCCGCGTCGCCTTGGTTCTGGATCGGGTAGATGCTCTGCGGCGCGTGCGCCATCCAATAAGCCACCGCCATCATGCCCGACAGCACGAACGCGACCGGGCGCGTGAACAGGCCGATCAGCAACAACGCGCCGCCACCGGCCTCCAGCACGCCGGCAATCCACATGAGATCACCGACCGGGGGCGGTGAGGCGAACATTTCAGTCGCAGGAAACTGGAACAATTTGGCTGTGCCATGCGCCATGAACAGCAGTGCCGATACGATCCGCAGCACACTCAGCAGCGGCCCGGAAAACCCATTCAGAAAACCCATGTGCGATCCCTCTTCGCTTTGCGCATACAAACCTGCACCAACGCGAAGCGGTACGCCAGTGTTCTAGCTAGGTCGGCCGGCGGCTTTGCAATGCAGCAAAGAGGGTTCCGTCATCCAGCAGATCAAGCTCGCCGCCCACAGGCACGCCATGCGAAAGCCGGCTCACGCTCAAACCTAAAGGTTGCAAGCGCTCTGTGAGATAATGCGATGTGGTTTGCCCATCCACAGTCGCCGCCAAAGCTAAGATCACCTCCCGCACGCCAGGCGCGCTCGCGCGCTCCACCAATTTGGCGATGCGCAGATCCTCCGGCCGTACGCCGTCGAGGGCCGAGAGCACGCCGCCGAGCACGTGATAGCGCCCCTTGAACGCGCCCGCGCGCTCCAACGCCCAAACATCGCCCACCTCCGCCACCACGCAGATCAAGCCGTCGTCGCGATCATAGGCCGTGCAAAGCGCGCACGGATCGGCCGCATCGAGCGCGCCGCAATTGGAGCAGGCTTTCACCTTCTCCGCCGCTTCGCTCAATGCGCTCGCCAGCGGCAGCATCAGCGCGTCCTTCTTCTTCAGAAGCTGCAACGCCGCGCGCCGCGCCGAGCGCGGCCCAAGCCCTGGAACTTTCGCCAACAGCGAAATCAACGCTTCGATTTCCGGCGCGGCAATGGCGGTTTTTGAACGCATCAGGACGGATGTAAGCACCGACTCGCGTCGGCGCTACGCCCGTCATTCGCCAGGCGAGCCTCAGGATGCAGGCGCGGGTTGGGGATTGTCGATCAGGTGCGTATAGGCGCCGTAACCTTGCGCTTCCATCTCCGCGCGCGGGATAAACCGTATCGCGCACGAATTGATGCAATAACGCTGGCCGCCGCGCTCGCGCGGTCCGTCGTTGAACACATGCCCAAGATGGGCGTCGCCCTGCTTGGAGCGGATTTCCACCCGCGTCATGCCGGCGCTGCTGTCCTCGCGCGCCGCCACAGCGCTGACATCGATCGGCCGCGTGAAGCTGGGCCAGCCGGAGCCGGAATCGAACTTGTCGGTGGACGCGAACAACGGCTCGCCAGTGCGCGCCTCGACATAAATGCCAGGCTCGTGGTGATCCCAATATTCATTGTCGAACGCGCGCTCAGTGCCGCCGAAATCCATCACGTATGTGCGCAGCGCCTCAAACCGGCTCTCGGCATTGGCGGAGGCGTCCCGTGGCTGGGAGAGGAACAACGCCGCCCCGGCTACAAGCGCCGCAACGGTTCCAGCAATGATCAAGGGCAGGGGCTTCATAAGGCGCTCCGGGGTTGCCCATCATATACGCGCGATCACCCCGCGCAGGTTACATCTTGAAACCATTCTCAGCCGTGCAACGTATCACGCATCATGATCCGCTTCATCCTCGCGTTCTTCGCCCTTGTTGCGGCCACAATTGCGCCCGCCGCCGCCCAGCCGGCGCAGCTCCCCACGCGTCAGGAAGCCGTATTCGCTGGCGGTTGCTTCTGGTGCATGGAATCCGACATGGGCGCGATTCCCGGCGTGATCAGCGTCATGAGCGGCTACACCGGCGGTACGCTCCGCAATCCGGCTTATGAGGACGTGCTCACCGAACGCACCGGCCATTACGAAGCCGTGCGCGTCGTGTTCGATCCGAGCGTGATCACCTACCGTCAATTGGTGGATCGCTACTGGCGCTTGATCGACCCTACCGACAATGGCGGCCAATTCTGTGACCGCGGCCCGTCCTACCGCGCCGCTATTTTTGTCACCCCGGCGCAGCGCCCAGACGCCACCGCCAGCCGCGATGCGGTGATCGCGTCAAACCGCGTGCGCGGGCGTGTGGTGACCGCGATCCTGCCTCTCGCGCGCTTCTATGAAGCGGAAGAGTACCACCGCAATTATGCGCGACGGAATCCGGAACGCTACGCCGCCTATCGCGCCGGCTGTGGGCGCACCGCGCGGCTGCGGCAAGTGTGGGGCGGCTAGCAAAGCCGCTCGTCGAGTTGCGCTTGACGCGACTCGAATGCTGCACGATAGCGCAAAAATAAGGGATGTGCGTTGAGCGCATCAGGGCCGGTCCAAATAAGGCCACGCCGCCGCGCGTGGATGAGATTCGAAGCGCGACGAAGCCGATGGCGATCACCTTTTTCGAGCACGCCGCCCTTGGCTTTCAGGTGGTGCGGATGGACGGCGTTCTGACCGACGCGCAACTCACCGCCCTCAGTCAGGCCCACGTTGGCAATCGTGACTGGGCGGCGGCGGATGCGATCCACATCGTCGACGAAGCGCTCGACGTGTCCGAGGTGACCTACGCGCATCTCGATAAGCTCCGCGCACTTTATCGCGTGCTGCAGGCAAGCCTCGATCTTCACCTCGTTCGCCGGGCCGCCTGGGTGTGCCCAAACCCAAGCGCATGGTCGTTGCTCGAATATTGGCTCGCCGATCGGCACTCGCGCGACGGCCAGGGTTCCGACGTTTGCCTGGTCGCGAGCCTCGCAGAAGCATCGCTGTTGTTCGACGAGGAGGAACTGGCGACCGTGAGCCGATGGCGGGGCTTCACCGAACTGCATCGGATTTAGGCGTCGCGCGCGCCTGCGCGAAGCAATCCTTCACGCTGGATCATCTGGCTCAGCAAGAAAGGCTGCCCGCGCCCCCGCGGACGAGGCCGAATATCCGCCGCTTTAGGCGCTCTATCGATCTCTGCTTGCCCCCGCGCCCGCACGTGGAAACTCCTCCAGCCTGTTAGGCATGCGGCCCTTGCGGTTTCGCGTGGACGAAGCGGAGTGAGATCGATGAGCGAACAGACAACGCGCAGATCGCTTTTGGCGCAAGCCGCCGCCCTTGGCGCTGCGCTGGCGTTCGGTCAAAGCTGCGCGCACACGCCATCCGGCCCGCGCACCGAACGGCGAGACCTCTACCCGCAAGGCGTGGCGTCGGGCGATCCCGCGCCGGACAGCGTGATCTTGTGGACGCGGCGCGAGCCGGACGCGGGCGCCAGCGCGCACCGCCTGATGGTCGAGGTCGCCAGCGACGAAGCCTTCGCCAACATCACCGCGCGCGGCGACGTGGAGGTGAGCGCCGCCACCGACTGGACGTGCCGTTTCCTCGCGGCAGGCCTCAGGCCCGCGCGCGAATATTGGTACCGCTTCGTCGATGAGGCAGGGAACACCAGCCGCGTGGGCCGCACACTCACCGCGCCAGCAGCCAACGATGATCGCCCCGTGCGCTTTGCGTTCGTCAGCTGCCAGGACGTCACCATCGGCGCACTCAACGCCTACCGGCGCATGATGTACGAGGACGCGCGCCGCCCGCGCGCCGAGCAGATGAGTTTCGTGCTGCACCTTGGCGACTTCATCTATGAGATCGTGAAATATCCCGAAGACGGGCGCGAGGGCAGGGATCGCGGCCGGCGTTTGCGTGAAGTCTTTCGCTATCCAAACGGCAAGAAGCTTCGCAATTTCCATTTCCCGGTCGATCTCGGCGATTATCGCGCGATCTACCAAGGCTATTTGAAGGATCCCGATCTGCAGGATGCGCGCGCGCGCTGGCCGTTCGTGTGCGTGTGGGACAATCACGAATTCGCGTGGCGCGGTTTCCAAAGCCAATCGTGGCTGTTCAACGATCCGCCGGAGGATGCGCAGCAGCTGAAAGTCGCGGCCAGCCAAGCTTGGTACGAGTACCAACCGGCGCGCGTCACTAAGCCCGGCGCTGGCGATGTGTTCGAAGCGCCATCCGTGACCAACGGCCCGCTTGGCGAGGTTGACGCACGCGGCCTCGGCCAGAATCCCGACAACCTCACCGCCATCAACGCGCTGAAGATCCAGCGCGCTTTCCGCTTCGGCAAAAACGTCGACATGATTTTGACGGACAATCGGTCGTACATGGCGAAGCCCATCACCGGCGAGGGTTTGCCCGGCTTCGATTTCGGCGCCACGCCAGAAATGGCCAACGATATCCTTGAAGAAGGACGCGAATGGCCCGGCGGCGCGCCGGCCACAATCCGCTTCGGTGAAACCGAAGTGCCCAACCCGCAACGCAACGAGCCGCCGCAAGCCTATCTCGGCATCGAGCAAATGGCGTGGTTCAAAGAACGCCTACGCGCGGCGCAAGCGCCGTGGAAAATTTGGGGCCATTCCTTCGGCACGCTCTCGCTGCGCGTCGATCCGCAAAATCTGCCGCCCGAATTCGCGGATACGTGGCCGTGCACGGAATACGGCTATCAGAACCGCTCCTGGACGCTCGAGCACCGCGAGATTTTCTCCATGGTTCGCGAAGAGGGCATCACCGGCCTCGCCATTTGCGTTGGCGACAAGCACTCGTTCTGGGCCGGCTACCCAAGCGCGACTCTGCCGCCGCGTGCGTTCGAGCCCGCCGGCGTTGAATTTGTGACGGGTTCAATCACCGCGCAGAATGCGGGCGAAGTGCAGGCGTTGACCTTCCCGCGCGATGGCCGGCTGCGTCCGTTCTATGTGCACGATCGGCCCGATGGCACGACGCAATGCGCCTACAACACCATGTTGCTGCACGGCGTGCGCGCGGCACTCGTGCTGCGCGATACCGACGACGTCGCCCAAGCGCGCGCGGCGCGCAATCCAGAGAACGCGCCGCACCTCACATTCATGGACCAAGGCGGTTACGGCTATTCCACCGTGCGCGCGTCGCCGGATGAATTGGAAACGGAATTCGTCTGCATCCCGCCGCCCATGGAGCGCAGCGAAACCGAAGACGGCGGCCCGCTGCGCTACCGCGTCGTCCACCGCGTCCCACGCTGGGCGCCAGGCGCGCGGCCCGAGATGCGGCAGGAGATCGTGGAAGGGGATGTCGGCACTGCAATCTGAGCGGGATTGGCGGGCTTTGCGACTATCCATGCAGCGCAAGCGCCGGAGGTAGCAGGTCTGCTTTTCGCCGCGAACGGACGTCGTCATCGAGGAACCACCGTCATCCCGGCCGACCGAAGGGAGAGCCGGGACCCAGGGGATCGAAGGGGTTCGTCGTTTGCCACTGGGTCCCGGATCACGCTCCGCGTGTCCGGGATGACGGACTTAGTTGTTGGAATGCGCATGTCCGCTCCCGGCCAGAAGCGGACGCGCACCTAAAACGGCATTTTAAACCCAGGCAAAATCCCAAGCCCGCCGCTCAAGCCCTTCATCTCTTCGCCCTGCGCTTCGTCGAGCTTGCGGCGTGCATCGTCATGCGCGGCCTTCACCAGATCTTCGACGATCTCGGCTTCTTCCGGCTTCAGCAGCGACGGGTCGATGGTCAGGCCCAACATCGCGTTCTTGCCTGAAATGCGCACCTTCACCATGCCGCCGCCGGCCGAGCCTTCGACTTCCATGGCTTCCAGTTTTTTCTGCGCCTCGTTGATCTTGGCCTGCATGGCCTGCGCCTGGCGCATGATCTGGGAGATGTCTTTCATCAGCTCTCGTCCTTCTTGGCCTGGTCCTTCACAGGTCGGGCGAGCGGCACGACGTCGGCGCCAGTGTTTTCTTCCTGCGGTTGGCGAACCTCGGAAATCTCCGCATTCGGAAAATGTTTCAACGCCTCCGCGACGAAAGGATGGCGCTTGAGTTCATCAAGCGCTTTTGCTTCGTCGCGCTTGCGCCGCTCAGCGAGGCTCTCGATCTGGCGTATGGGCGCGAGTTCGTCAGGGCGCACGCGCCAATCCTCGCCGGTTGCGTCGCGCAGGATCGTCATCAGCCGCTTCGGCACGTCGACCGGCATGTCGGGCGAGGGCGTGAACACAATTTCGCCGGTGGCGAAGCGTGTCACCCGCATATGCCGCTCAATGGCGATCTGCAGATCAATCTGCCGCTCGCTCTCCACCAGCGCGACGACGTCGTCAAATCCACGCAGCGTGACGCCCTCTTGGACCGCCGGCGTCTCGCCGGCGACCGCTTGCTGAGCCGTGGCTGCGTTTTGAAGCCCTGAACCTGTTCGCTCCACGCTGGCGGGGACGCCGGCGCTCCGGGAAACGGCGCCGCCATCCCGCAGCAACCGCGCCGCATCTTCCGGCGGCGGCAAACCTTGCGCCGCGCAGAGGCGCACCATCGCCATTTCCACCGCCGCGATCGGGTCGGGCGCTTTGCCGGCTTCTTCGAGCGCCTTCAGCAGCATTTGCCACAGGCGCGAGAGCTGCGCCGGCGTCAGTCCATCGCCAAGCGCACGCACGCGCTTCACCCAATCCGCGCCGCCAACAATACGCGCATCCTTGCCCAATGCCTGCGCACGCGCCGCATCGTGGCCGATGTCCAGCAGATCGCGCAGGATCAGAGCTGGATCGGCGCCGCTATCATATTGGCTGCGCGCTTCGCTGATCGCGGTTTTTGCGTCGCCCTTGGCGATCGCCTCAAACAGCCCCAGCGTCCGCCCCCGATCGGCGAGCCCAAGCATGTCGCGCACTTGCTCGGCGCTGACATTGGCGCCTTGCACGATCGCCTGATCCAGCAACGACAGCGCATCCCGCGCCGAACCTTCCGCCGCGCGCGCGATCAACGTCAGCGCATCGGCCTCAACCTTCACGCCTTCCTTGGCGCAGATCGCGCCAAGGTGCGCCTCCAGCCGCTCGCCATCGATGCGCTTGAGATCGAAGCGTTGGCAGCGCGACAGCACCGTCACCGGCACTTTGCGGATTTCCGTCGTCGCGAAAATGAACTTCACGTGCGGGGGCGGTTCTTCGAGCGTCTTCAGCAAGCCGTTGAAGGCTTGCGTCGACAGCATGTGCACTTCGTCGATGATGTAGATCTTGTGCCGCGCCATCACCGGCGCGTAACGGACCGAGTCCAGAATTTCGCGGATGTCGTTGATGCCGGTGCGGGAGGCGGCGTCCATCTCGAACACGTCGGGATGGCGGCTCTCCATGATCGCCTGGCAATTCTCGCCCGGCGGGTCGAGATTGATCGTCGGCGCGTCGATCTCGCCGCGTTTGTAGTTCAGCGCCCGCGCCAGCAGCCGCGCCGTCGTCGTTTTGCCGACGCCGCGCACGCCCGTCAGCATCGTTGCGTGAGCGATCCGATTGAGCGCGAACGAATTGGCGATGGTGCGCACCATCGCCTCCTGGCCGATCAGATCCTCGAACGTTTTCGGACGATATTTCCGCGCCAGGACGAGATAACCCCCTCCGGAAGGCTCGTCGCCGAAAAGGCCGGGGGAGGGAGAGTCGCTCACAGAGCCAAACCTAAGGATTTCGACCGGAATTGCGACCCCTAAGCACCGGCATTCGCGCCCCGTTTACCGCTTCGCCTTAGGGCTCGGCGTTTATGGCGCTTGAGACGCCAAGGGAGGCAGCCGAATGAACGCAGCCGAGGGCCGGTCCCATCGCCTGTGGACGCTCACGGTGCGGCGCTTCGTGGAGGTGGCGTGGACCCGCCACGGCCCCATCCGCTATGCCTCGGTGACGTTGACGCCGCTCCTGCTGGCCGTGCTCGTGCCGGGCCCCTGGTGGCTCATCTGCGCGGCCGGCGCGGCAATCGGCATCCTTCTCGACTTCCGCACCCGCGCCTCGCTCGCCAGCTTCGCCGCCGAAATGGACGCGCACGACACGCCCGCGGTCGAACGCGGCGTGCGCGCGCACATGATCGCGCTGTCGCTTATCACGGCCGCTTACATTCTGCCCTACGCCGCGCTCGCATTCGCACCGGCGCCGGCGTCCGTCATTGGTCTGCTGTTTTGCGCCGGCGGAGCGCTCATTTGCGCGACCTTGCACGTCATGACGCGCGCGATGGTTTTCTACACCATCCCGCCAGTCGTCATTGGCCTGGTCACCAACGCCGCAGCGCTCGGTGACGGGCTGAACGCAATCATACTCGCCACCATGGCGGCCTTGCTCGGCGTCAACGCCATCATCGCGGCCCGCGCCGGCGCCGCGAGCTTTGGCGAACTCATCGCCGCACGCCTCAAGGCCGAAGAAGATTCCGAGGCGCTCGAACAGCGCGTGCAGGAGCGTACCGCCGAACTCGCAATCGCCACAAAGCGCGCCCAAGCCGCCAACCGCGCGAAATCGATCTTCCTGGCCAATATGAGCCACGAGCTGCGTACGCCGCTTAACGCCGTGATCGGCTATGCCGAGATCATCGAGGAGGATCTCGCCAGCGGCGAAACCGACCGCAGCGCAGATGACCTCGGCAAAATCCGCAACGCCGCCGGACATCTCCTGAGCCTCATCAATGAAGTGCTCGACCTCTCGCGCATCGAAGCGGGCAAGATCGAGCTCAACACCTCCGACTTCGGTCTGCAGGCGCTCCTCAAGAACGCACTCGACACCGTGGCGCCGCTTGCGGCGAAGAACGGCGTCCGCTGCGGGCTGACGCTGGCCCCGGGCGTCACGCAATTGCACGCGGACGAAACACGCGTGCGCCAGTGCGTGCTAAATCTATTGTCCAATGCGGTGAAATTCACCCATCAGGGCAATGTCAGCATCGTCGCGCGCCCGTGCCGCATTGGCGGCGCCGATGGCGTCGCCATCGCCGTGCGCGACAGCGGACAGGGCATCAGCGCCGAAAGCCTCGCGCGGCTGTTCCAGCCCTTCGTGCAGGCCGACAATTCCAAAACCCGCGCCCACGACGGCGCTGGGCTCGGTCTCGTCATTACGCGCCGGCT
Source organism: alpha proteobacterium U9-1i (assembly GCA_000974665.1). Taxonomy (NCBI): domain Bacteria; kingdom Pseudomonadati; phylum Pseudomonadota; class Alphaproteobacteria; species alpha proteobacterium U9-1i. The sequence continues at coordinate 1,891,519 of BBSY01000002.1, forward strand.
TGCGCGCGCGATGGGCGGCGACGTTGTCGCCAAGAGCGAACTCGGCCGTGGTTCGGAGTTTACGCTCTACCTGCCGCTCGATGCGCGCGGCGCTCAGCGCGCCGCCGCTTAGGGCTGAAACACCAGCCGCACATATGCGCGGTACTGCAAAATCTGCCGCGGCAGCACGCTTGGATCGTGCAGGCTCTTCGACAAAATGATGCCGCCATCCGCGACTGACGACAGCATGTCGGCCAGGTCGTCTAAGTTGATATCGATCTTCGGCGTGTAACGCGCAGCGATCTTGTCGAGCCGTTCGCGGAAGCGCCGGCGCCAGATGCGGTGCCCCTCCGTCGTCATATCGCGCACGTCGCGGCTGAAGAGGTGGTCCTGGTAGATGTAGGACGACACCAGACAACCCGGATGGCCGTTTGGCAGGTCGCCCATGATGTCAGAGAAGAGCTTCAGGAAGATCAGAAAGCTGTGCAGCGGATCTTCGCTGAGTTCGTCGGCTTGCTTGAACAGCGCGTCAAACACCGACCATTCATTGTCGAGGTAACGCTGCAGCAGCGCCTTGGCGAGGTCGTTCTTGTCCTTGAAGTGATAGAAGAAGCCGCTCTTGGTAATGCCGGCCTCGCAGATGATTTCGTCGATCGAGGTCGCGGCGAAGCCTTTGTGCAGCACCGCGTCCTGGGCGATATCCATGATCCGCTCACGGGTCTGGCCGCCCTTGGAGAGAACCTTCACGCTCATTGCCACAATCGAGCCTCGTTCGCTGTACCGCAGGTGCGGTTTTCGCGGACAACGCTTCGCAAAAACACCGCTGCGATGCCTGTGACCGCCGTAACGGGCTTAGTTTCCAAGGGAAAATAGAAACTGCAGCCGCCGCACCACGAGTTTTCTATCGGCTCTCGGCGTGCGGCTCTAGTTCTTTCTCCGTCGCGGACGCTGGTGTTCGCGTCGCTGGAAGAAGGACAAACAGGATGTCGCGCGGTTTCTCGGTTTTGGTGTGCTTGGCCGTGTTCGTTCACAGCGCCATGACCGCCGCCGCCATTGCGCCCAGCCTATCCGCGTGACCCTGCCTGCCCGATAAGGAAGCTCCCCATGCAAGACCGTTACGGCAATTCCGCCTCCACCAAATCCGCCGCCGCCATGGCTAAATACAACGAGGCGCTCGACCTCATTCGCCTTTATCGCGGGGACCCCATCGCCGCGCTCGATGCGGCGCTTGCGGAAGATCCTGATTTCGGCGGCGCTTGGGCCGCGCGCGCGGGCCTGCTCGTGCAGCAAACCGACAAAGCGTACGCCGACGAGACATTGAAGAGCCTCCGCGCCGGCGCTGAAGCCAATCTCAACACGCGCGAGCACGCCCACTTGGCCGCCGCCAAGGATTGGGCCGAAGGTCGCTACCTCGACGGCACCATGCGCTACGCCCGCATCGCCCAGGAGAGCCCGCGTGACCTTCTGGCGCTGCAATACGCGCATGTCGGCTGCTTCTTCCTTGGCATGCAGAGCGAGCTGCGCGACTGGCCGTTGCAAACGCTGCGCGCATTCAAAGCCGGCGAGGACGGGCAGAGCTACATTCTCGGCATGGCCGCGTTCGGGCTTGAAGAGTGCGGCGATTACGCCACCGCCGATGCGTACGGGAAAGAAGCCGTGTCCATCGATCCGCGCGACGGCTGGGCCGTCCATGCGGTCGCGCACGTCAATGAAATGCGCGGCGATCTCGCGCACGGCATGCCGTGGCTCGCCGCCAACGCGCAATACTGGGCGCCCGAAAGCGGGTTTGCGTATCATCTTTGGTGGCACCTCGCGCTGCTGCACCTCGATCGCGGCGATCACGCAACGGTGCTCAAACTGTTCGACGAGAAGGTGCGTCCCAACACCGAGGCGCAGGTGGTGTTGGAATGGATCGACGCGTCCGCTTTGCTGTGGCGCTTGCATCTTGAAGGCGTCGACACCGGCGATCGCTTCGCCAAACTCGCGGACTGTTGGGCGCGCGCTTCCGAGGATGCGTTCTACGTGTTCAACGATTTGCACGCGATCATGGCGTTCATCGGCGCGGGCCGGATGGCCGACGCCGAACGAACGCTGAGCGCGATCCGTCGCGCGGCCGGCGATGGCGGCGACAACGGCTACATCTCGCGCAAGGTCGGCGTGCCGTTGGCCGAGGGCTTCATTGCCTTCGGGCAGGGGCGTTACGCGGAAGCGGTCGAGAAGATCGCGGCCACGCGCGGCATCGCCCAACGCTTCGGCGGCAGCCACGCGCAACGCGACATCCTCTCGCTCACGGCGTTGCACGCTGCAATCAGAGGCGGGATGCGCGAAACCGCGGCCGCCTTCGCCACCGAGCGCCTCGCGCACAAGCCGACGAGCCCCTGGGCTAAGCGCCTGATGAACCGCGCCCAAACCTTCGCCGCGCCGGAATTCGTGACGTGAGCCGGAGCGCGCCGGCGGCGCAGGTCGCCGGCGCTCTGCCAGCCAACGGAAAGTGAAAACATGAAAGTACGCACGCATTTCGTGCGGCTCGCCAACGACTTGAGCCTGCATGTGCTGGAACAAACGCCCTCAAGCGTTGGCGTCAATGAGCCGCCGCCGCTCGTGCTTGTGCACGGCTTGTCCGACACATTGCACTCGTTCGATTTGGTTCGTCCGCACCTTCCTGCCAATCGGCGCGTCGTCGCCATCACATTGCGCGGCCACGGCGCGTCAAACGCGCCGTGCGCGGGCTACCGGCTGTGCGATTTCGCCGAGGATATCGTTCTGGCGCTTAATGCGCTCAACATCCGCCGTGCCGTGATCGCCGGGCACTCGCTCGGCAGCGCCGTCGCGCTCCAATTCGCGGCTAGTTATCCGTCACGTTGCGCCGGGCTCGTCTTGCTGGCGACCTTCGCTGACACCGCCAACAGCGATGCTGTGAAAGAATTGGCCGGCGTCGTGAACGCCTTTCCGAACGGAGCAGTCGATCAGGATTTCGTGCGCGAGTTTCAGCTCAGCACAGCCGCGCTGCCGCTGCCGCGCGATTTCCTCGCCCTGGTGATTGATGAGAGTCTGAAAGCCGCGCCGCAAATGTGGGTCGAAGCCGTGCGGAATATGCAGGAGGTCGATCTCCCCAAGATCGCTGCGCGCTGCCAAGCGCCCGCTTTGATCGTTTGGGGCGATCAGGACGCCTATTGCCCGCGCGCCGATCAGGCGCGGCTCTGCGTGCTCATGGATGGCGCCGAACTCGTCGTGCTGCCGAAAGTCGGCCACGCCGTGCATTGGGAGCGCCCGGCGGAGGTCGGCCGCCAAATCGCGGCGTTCCTCACCCGGCTCGACGTCCGCGTCCGCGCCCCGGCCGACGCCTAGAGCGGCGCCACGCTGGCCGTACCGATCTGATCCGCTGACGCCACGCGTTTCGCATTCGCGCGACGTTGGCGCCAGCGGTCTATCGGATGCTCAACCAGCACCAGCACAACGATCGAAAGCAGAATGGTGCTGACGATGGCCACCCACAGTGCGTAGGGCGGCTCGTACGTGAACACGAACCCGATCGTCAGCAGCTGCACGAGATAGATCGGATAACTCAGATCGCCCACCCAGCGATCGAGTGCATTGTCCTTGAACGCGTTGAAAATGAACGGCGTCGTCAGCGCGATGATGAAATAGGTGATCCACCGGCCCGCCATCGGCGGCATCTCGATCAAGGTGTAGCACACGATCCAAGCCAGAACCGCGATCCCCAGCGCATATCCAATCGCCTTCGGAAACCGCGCTGCGAACGGCAGCAGCTTGTGCGCCAGCATCCCAAACAGAAACAGGAACAACGCGGTCGGGAACAAGCGGCCTTGCCACAGCAGATAATCCACGCCTTCGATTTGCGCGCCAACAAGTCGAAATGCGATGCTCGCCGCCGCGATGGCTGCGATCCATTTCCAGCCCGCGCGCGCCAGCCACGGCGCCAGCGCATAGAACATCAGCTCCATGCTGATGCTCCACGATTGCGGGATGAGCAGCCCTTGCCAGGCCATGGTGATGTCTTCCGTCGGCACCGCACCGTCGGCATTCCACACCAATGCGCCGTTCTGGTCGATCGTGAACCAGAACATCATCTCTTGGCCCACCATGAAGATGTTCTCGAACACCAGCACAGCCGCCGTGACGGGATCGCTGAAGGCGCGCGCGAAAATCTCGGGCGTCGCGGTCGGGCTTGCGTTGAACACCCACAGCGCCACCGCGCCCAATGCGCAGATCAGCAGATAGGTTGGAAACAACCGCAGCAGCCGGTTCGAGTAGAAAAGACCAGGATCGCGATACTTTCCGTCGAGCACCAGCGCCATGTAGAAGCCAGAGACGATGAAGAAGCTCTGTACCGCCAGGCCGCCGCTCAGGAATTTGAACGTCGCCATCGGCAGGTGCGAAAGCAACACCGCCAAAGCTAATGAAACCCGCACCATGCCCATTGCGCACGCCCCTCAACCGCGAAGCCGGAAGATGCTAAGGCGTGCGCGCGCACGCCAACGCGTCGTCGCGGAGAAGTGGGCGTTCATAGCTTTGCGGGGGCGCTCGTCGCGCGAGCGAAGTGCAGACAGGACGACGACCCGAACGCAACCCGTTACGGCTGCTTCCTTCCGGACCTGACCGGGTTGGCGGGGCGACCGTCCGCCGCCTGCCTGCGGGCGCTCATATCGCCGTCCGCGCGCGTCGAGGCAAGGGCCAACGCTGATTTGCCTTCCCTCGCGCCAGCGCGCGTAGCGTTCTCCCATGAGCAACACACCGTACCCGTTCGCCGCGCCCGAGGAGGCGCTTGCCGCCTTCAAGGCGCGTGACCTCTCCGGCTTCTTCCGAACGCTCGCCGCCGAGCCCACGCACTGGTGGAAAGGTGAGGCGGAGCTGCTCATCCCGCTCAAGCCGGAATTGCTGCAGCACCACGGTTATGCTCACGGCGCCATCGTCGGCGCCGCAGCGGACAACGCCTGCGCCTGGGCGGCTGCTTCCGCAGTCGGTGATGTGGTCACCTCAAGCTACACCATCCAATTCCTGGCCCCCGCCAAGGGCGACCGGCTGAGGGCGCGCGGCATAGTGCTCAAAGCTGGCAAGCGCCAAGTCTCCTGCGAGGCGAAAGTCTGGTGCTCGCATGCGGGCGGCGAAGAAACGCTGGTGGCGGTAGCCCTGGCCCTCATTTCCCCGGTGACCAAGCCCTAAGCGGCCTCTCCGGAACCCTCCGGGGCCCGGGGCGTTTATCCCCGGTACCGAAAGAGAAGGGGCCGCGCCCAGCGCGCGGAAACGCTCATGTTGCGAACGATGACCTTTGCCCTGTTGCTGGCCGCCGCCCCGTGCGTAGCGCTGGCTCAGCCCGCGCAAACGCAATTTCCGCGATCGGCGATTGGCGCCGAAGTGCGTGGGTCGGACGGGACGCTTCTCGGCACGGTGACGTCAGCAGAGCGCAATGAGGCGGGCGAACTCGTTTCTGCGGAAATCCCAGGCCTGGAGCCAGCCGATGCGCCGCGCGCGCCTATGCTTGTGGCTGAGCGCAACGATGGGCGGTCCATCATCGGTCGCCGCGGCGGCGAGAATTTGATGATCACGCGCACGCGCGCCTCCAGCGGCGCGACTGCCGCGATCCGCGCGCGCTAACGCCGCAGCAAATCCCAGCCGGCCGCGACAAATCCAGCGCCAAACAGCGCACCTGCGGCCATGAAGCCGTAAGGCGCAGTGGCGGGCGCCCACCCGAGAACGCCCGCAGCGATCACGCTGCCAAACCACAACAGTGCGGGCGCCAGCGGCCTCTGCCCCGTCCGCACCCACGCGATCGATAGCCCCGCCATCGCGATCGCCAACGCCGCCGCGCCCTCTTGGTAGGTGGAGAAGCCGAACACGTCGGCGTCTGGCCCACCGATAAATGAAAGGGCGGCCATCGCCACAACGAACGCGGCGAGCCCCAAGAACCCCAACGCTTCGGCCCGGACGAGGTAAATCCCAATGAGCCCGAGCGTGAAGAGGACGTCGATCCCCGTCCACAGCGCCTCCAGCGACGCCTGATCGAGCGGCAAAGGCAGCGCCGAGGCGATGCGTCCCAGCCCGCCCAATATGGCGGCAAGCCCGGAAAACCTGAGCAATTGCTGTGTTTTCACCATTGCATGGCTCCCCCGCGCGGCAGGCGCGCTTCCTTGACGCAAAGCCCGGCGCTTAATACCTCAAAGGCCATGGCCATCCGCGAAATCCTTACCGCACCGGACGCGCGTCTGAAGCAGAAATCCAAGCCCGTCGAGGGTCCGGTGACGGACGCCCACCGCAAGCTCATGGATGACATGCTGGAGACGATGTACGACGCGCCCGGCATCGGCCTCGCCGCCATCCAGATCGGCGAACCGCTGCGCATCATCGTCATGGATCTCGCCAAGGAAGGCGAGCCACCGGCGCCGCGCTTTTTCGTCAATCCGGAAATTCTCTGGGCGTCGGAAGAGATGAAGCCTTGGGAAGAGGGCTGCCTCTCGGTGCCGGAATATTACGATGAGGTGGATCGCCCGGCGCACGTGAAGCTGCGCTATTTGAACTACAAGGGCGAGAGCATCGAAGAAGATGCGCACGATCTCTACGCCGTCTGCATTCAGCATGAAATGGATCACCTCGAAGGCGTGCTCTTCATTGACCACCTCTCGCGCTTGAAGCGCGAGACCGCGTTGCGCAAACTGAAGAAGCGCCAAGCGGCGCGCTAATGGCGCTGCGCATTGCTTTCATGGGCTCTCCCGATTTCGCCGTGCCAACGCTCGCGGCGCTGATCGCGGCCGGCCACGACATCGCTTGCGTCTATTCGCAGCCGCCGCGTCCCGCCGGCCGCGGCAAGCAAGATCGTCCAACGCCGGTTCATGCCTTCGCCGCCCAGCGCGGCTTGCCCGTGCGCACGCCGAAAAGCTTGAAGCAGCCGGAGCCGCAGGCCGAATTCGCCGCACTTCACCTCGATGCGGCAATCGTCGTCGCCTACGGGCTGATCCTCCCGAAACCCATTCTCGATGCGCCGCGTCTTGGTTGCTTCAACCTGCACGGTTCGCTCCTGCCCCGCTGGCGCGGCGCGGCGCCCATCCAGCGTGCATTGATGGCCGGTGACCGCGTCAGCGGCGTGCAGGTCATGCGCATGGAGGAGGGGCTCGATACCGGCCCGATCCTCGCCACCGCCGAAACGCCGATCGAAGCCGACGACACAACCCGTACGCTGCACGATCGTCTCGCCGCGCTAGGCGCGCCCCTCATGCTGGAAACGCTGTCCGCGCTCGAACGCGGACAAGCGCACGAGACGCCGCAAGCCGAAGCTGGCGTCACCTATGCGCACAAGATTACGCCAGCTGAAGCGCGCATCGATTGGACAGCGCCCGCCCGCGACATCGATCTCAAGATACGTGGTCTTTCGCCGGCGCCCGGCGCTTGGTTTGAGTTGAACGGCGCGCGCACCAAAGTGCTCGACTCGCGCATCGGCCAGGGCCGTGGTGAGCCCGGCGAAGCGTTGGATGACAATTTGCTCATCGCCTGCGGCGAGGGGGCGGTGCGGTTGCTCACAGTTCAGCGCGAAGGTAGGGCCGCCATGGATGCTGCCGATTTCTTGCGCGGTAACGCCATTCCGACGGGATTTCGCCTTCGATAATCCAAAGCTGAGGCTTTTTAGTCGCTTCCATGGCGCGGAAATCGCACTAGTTTGGCGCCGCTTGGGAGGGACGCTTCATGTTCGCACGCGCCGCGTTGATCGCCGCCGCAATTTTCACGCTTGCGTCTTGTGACCAAGTCGCCGTGCAAACGCCAGAAGGCGGCGGCGACGCAGCCCAACTCGAAGCGCCAGCGTCCGGCGCCGAACCATCCCGCGTGTTCGCGCCAGTGAGCGACGCTGCGCGCGCCGCCAGCGGGGATCTCACCGTGGCGATGTCGCTCAGCCTGCCGGACGCCAGCGAACAATCCGGCAGCGCGCAAGAAACGCTGACGCTGACTGGCGCCAACGGTCTTGCGATCGAGGCCGCTGTCACCAGCGCTGTGTCGCCCGCCACGCAAGTACAGGGACAAACGCTTCGCGCGCTGATGTCACTTCCGGTGGAAGAACCTCAAACGCTCGTCTATCGCGTCTCCAGCCAAACCAAGCCGTCCAGCGGCCAAGGCATTTGCGGCGCCGATGATCCCGCCTTCGTTGTGGTGTGGGAGCCAAGCGCCCCCGGCGAGGAAACGTTGAAGGTGCTCGGCGTCACGGGCGGTGCGCCAGGCGCCGCCGGCGCACGCGCGTGTCCGCTGCTGGAGTATCGCCGCTCGTGAGGCGCGATGCGCTTTAAGCTCACCCTCGAATATGATGGCGGACCCTTCAACGGCTGGCAGCGTTTGCCAGACGGCCCAAGCGTGCAAGGCGCGCTGGAAGACGCGGTCGCAAAGCTCACCGGGGGGGCGCGCAGCGATGTCATAGGCGCCGGGCGCACCGATTCCGGCGTCCACGCGCTCGCGCAAATCGCCCACGTCGATATCGAGAAGCCTTTAAGCGCCGACGTTGTGCGCGATGGCCTGAATGCGCATCTGCGTCCTGCGCCGATCTCGGTGCTGCACGCAGAGGAAGCCGCGCCGCATTTTCACGCCCGCTTCGACGCCGTGCGCCGCGCTTACCTCTACAGCATAATCAACCGCCGCGCGCCGCTCGCGATCGCCCACGGCTTTGCATGGCGCGTGTCCACCCCGCTCGACGTCGATGCGATGCACGAAGCCGCCCAGCGCCTCGTCGGCAAGCACGATTTCACCACCTTCCGCGACGCGAATTGCCAAGCTAAAAGCCCGATCAAGACGCTCGATCAAATCACCGTCACGCGCGCCGGAGACGGCGTAGCCGTGCGCTGCGAAGCGCCAAGCTTCCTGCACCGCCAAGTGCGCTCGATGGTGGGCACGCTTGTCGAAGTTGGCCTCGGCAAGATGAGCGCCGACGATGTCGCTCGCATCCTCGCTGCCGTGGACCGCCGCCAATGCGGCCCCGTCGCGCCGTCCGATGGCTTGTTCCTCACGCGCGTCGATTACTAGGCGAAGTATTTCGCCAGCACAGCCTCGTAACACCGCGCCAATGTGCGCACGTCCTCGATGTCTGCGTGCTCGTCCACCATATGCGCGGTGGCGTTGCGCAAGCCCAGTTCCGCGACCGGGCACACATCCTTGATGTAGCGCGCGTCGGAGGTCCCGCCCGTCGTGGAGAGCACCGGCGCCACGCCAAACGCCTCCGTCACCGCCGCCACGATCAAATCCGTGAACGGGCCCGGATCGGTGTAGAACGGCACGCTGCGCGAGGTAATCGCCAGTTCAACACGCGCCCCATGCTCTGCGGCAGCTTCGTTGGCGGTTTGCCGGATCCACTCGAACAATGCTTCGGCGCTATGATTGGTGTTGAAACGGATGTTCAACTTCGCCACAGCCCGCGATGGGATCACGTTGTGCGCGGCATTGCCCACATCCACGCTCGTGACCTCAAGGTTCGATGGATCGAACCCCGGCGCGCCATCGTCAAGTTTCCGCGCCTTCAATGCGTGCAAGGCCTGCAGCAACGGCGTCACGGGGTTCACCGCGCGCTGCGGGTAGGCCACATGCCCTTGCTTGCCGTCCATCGTCACCACGACATTCAGACTGCCGCGCCGTCCGTTCTTCACAACATCGCCAACGCGCGCTTCGCTCGTCGGCTCTCCCACCAGACAATGATCGAGCTTCTCGCCCTCCGCCGCCAAAGCCGCGAGCACAGCCTTGGTGCCATCCACAGCCGGGCCTTCCTCATCGCACGTCAGCAGAAACGAGATCGATCCCTTCGGCGCGCCCTTCGCCAGAAAGCTCTCGCTTGCGGCGATCATCGCCGCGATGGCGGTTTTCATATCCACCGCGCCACGGCCGACAATCTGTCCGTCCCGCAACGTCGCCGAGAACGGATCGACGCTCCAGCCATCGCCCGGCGGCACCACATCCAAATGTCCCGCGAAGCAAAAATTCGGCGCCGCATCGCCAATGCGCGCATAGAGATTGTCGACCGCGCCGAACTTCATCCGCTTGGCGCGGAACCCCAATTTCTCCAGCGCGGCTTGCGCCACATCCATCACACCTGCCTCCACAGGCGTAACACTCGGGCAACGCATCAACGCCTGCGCCAACGGGATCGGATCGCTCATGCGCTTCTCGTAGAGGAAGTTTTGCGCGCACGAAACCACCGTTCGTCATTCCGGGGCTCGCGAAGCGAGAACCCGGAACCCAGGGGATCGTAGAGCAAGCCGTTGCCCCTGGGTCGCGGATCACGCTTCGCGTGTCCGGGATGACGATGGCGTTTGCTTTGCGCCAATGCGCTTGGCTAGGTGTGCGAATGAACCACGCCGAGGACCGCGACCGCATTCCGAGCCTCGACGTGATCCGCGGCTTCGCCGTGCTTGGCATCCTTATCGTCAACGCCGCCTATTTCGCGGCGCCTTGGCAAACGGCGATCAATCCAGCGTTGCCGCCGCTCGCCGTCACCGACGATACGCTTTGGGCGTGGCTGGCGATGCATGTCTTCTTCGAAGCCAAATGCATCACCTTGTTCTCGCTTCTGTTCGGCGCCTCGATTTATCTTGTCGGCGGAGAACGTGATGACGACGTGCGCGGCCGCGTGCTGCGGCGGCGCTTGCTTTGGATGGTTCTCTTCGGTCTGATACATGGCGCGCTCATCTGGAGCGGGGATATCCTGCTCACCTACGCGCTCGCGGGTCTGCTCGTCTCCTTCGCGCGCTCCTGGCCGCCGCGTCAGCTGATGGTCAGCGGCTTGAGCATCTACGCCATCACGTTCCTTCTCGATGCGCTCGGCGGCGCCTCGTTATCGGGATTGGGCGGCGATGATCTACGGGAAATCATCGAGAGCTATTGGTCGCCACCGCCGGAGGAGCTCGCGCGCGCCATCGTCGCCTACCAAGCCGGCGCGCTGTCGGCGCTCCGCGAGAACTTCAGCACCTGGATCGATTTCGTGTCGTTCGGTCTGGTTGGCCTGATCGCGCAAACCGGCGCGCTGATGTTGATCGGCCTCGCCCTGTTCAAATGGGGTTTCCTCAGCGGCCGCGCGCCCATCTGGCTCTACGTGCTGATGCTCGTTCTTGGCGCCGCCGCGTTCGCGATCATCGCCGCCCAGGCCTTGGCGAGCTACGCACACGGCTTCGACTTCACCTACATGCACGCCATCGGCCAGCGCGCCAATGATTTGGCGATTTTCGGTTCTCTGTTTTACGCAAGCCTCTTCATTCTGCTGGTCAAGACCGGCGCCCGCTTCATCACCGCGCCGCTCGCCGCCGTCGGGCGCATGGCGTTCACGAACTACATCGCCCAGTCGCTCATCATGACGACGATTTTCTACGGCGGACGCGGCTTTGCTCTGTTTGGCGAGGTGGACCGGCCCGGCTTGTGGGCTATTGTGGCCGCCATATGGGCAGTCCAATTGGTCTGGTCGCCGCTTTGGCTGGCCAGATTCAAGATGGGCCCGTTGGAATGGGTGTGGCGCCGTCTGAGCTATGGCGCGCCGCTTACGATAAATAGGGGAAGAAACGCATGAAGAAATTTGCCGCAACTTTGTTGGCCGTGGCCGCCTTCGGCGCGAGCGCCGCATTCGCCGATACGATCGTGAACTCCTACACCAACACGATTGTCGTCACCTATCCGAACGGCGCGGTCGCGCGCTATCACTTCAACGCCGACAACACCTTCACGGCCACCACGCCGAGCGGCACGATCAACGGCACGTTCGATATGCAAGCCGGCCAAATCTGCCTGACGCCAGCCGGCGGCTCGCGCGAATGCACCGAAGTCGCCGCCGACAAGAACGTCGGCGACACCTGGACGCAGCAAGGCACCGATGGCTCCACGATCACAGTATCGTTGGAAGCCGGTCGCTAGACGCAACGCGACGGAAGCCAGAACGCCGGTTTTCCGGCTTCTGGCTTCCGCGCACTCAATCGCGCAGCAATTCGTTCACGCCCGTTTTCGACCGCGTCTTCGCATCGACGCGCTTAACGATCACCACGCACGCCAAACTCGGCCCGGTTCCACGCGGATCGGGCAGTGCGCCCGGCACCACCACCGAATAGGCCGGCACTTCGCCGAAGCTCACGTCGCCCGTGGCGCGATCGACGATCTTCGTCGATTGGCTGATGAACGTGCCCATCGCCAGCACCGCGCCTTCACGCACGATCACGCCTTCAGCCACTTCGCTGCGCGCGCCGATGAAGCAGCCGTCTTCGATGATGGTGGGGTTTGCCTGCAGCGGCTCCAGAACGCCGCCAATGCCCGCGCCGCCGGAGATGTGCACGTTCTTGCCGATCTGCGCGCACGACCCAACCGTCGCCCATGTGTCCACCATCGTGCCTTCATCCACATACGCTCCGATGTTCACGAAGGAGGGCATCAGCACGGCGTTCTTGCCGATGAACGCGCCGCGCCGAACGATCGCGCCGGGCACGGCGCGAAAGCCCGCGGCGGCGAAGCTGTTTTCGCTCCACCCCGCGAATTTCGACGGCACCTTGTCCCACCAATTCGCGCCATCCGGCGCCCCAGCGATCGCCTGGTTCGCATGCGTGCGAAACGAGAGCAGCACCGCTTTCTTAAGCCATTGGTGCGTGGTCCATGCGCCATCGGCGCCGCGTTCCGCCACCCGCGCGCGGCCGCTATCGATCAGCTCGAGTGCTGCTTCGATCGCCTCAACCTCCGCGCCCTTGCTCTGCGGCGTCAGCGCATCGCGCTTGTCCCAAGCAGCTTCAATCGTGGCGGCGAGATCGGAATGTTGTGTCATCGGCCCTTGCTAGCGGCGCCTCAGGCAACCAGCAAGTCACGCAGGAACGGCTTCAGTTCGGCGGACCAGAAATCGACGTAAGGCGGGCGGGGCTCAGGATGCACCGCCCCCACCAGAACCGTGGCGAAGCCCATGTCGTGCGCCGGCTCCAGATTGCGCAGCGTGTCCTCAAACAGCACCGCGCGCGTGGGATCGACGCCGCACTCGGACACCAGCCGTTCGTACGCGCCGCGATGCGGCTTCGGCACAAATCCCGCACTCTCCAGATCGAACAGGTGCTCGAAATGGTGGGCGATGCCGATCTGGGCGACCACACGTTCGGCGTGGCCGCCGCCGCCGTTGGTGAACACGATCTTGCGTCCCGGCAGCGCCGCGATCAGCGTGTCGAGCTCCGGATCGGGATGCACGACGTTGGTGGGCACGTCATGAACCTCGCGCATGAAATCGACCGCGTCGACGCCGTGTCGCTCGCGCAGGCCCACGACCGTCGCGCCATATTCCAGATGGTAGTGATCGCGCAGGCGCTCGGCTTCGGCTGCGTCGACGTCGACAACGCGCATCACGTACGCGGTCATTTTCTCGCCGATGAGGTCGTAGAGCTGCGGCGCGGGGTAGAGCGTGTTGTCGAGATCGAACACCCAGTCGCGAACATTGGCCCAAATGCCGCTCTGGATGTTGGCGACCGTCATCGGGACGGCCGGTCCTGCGTCGCGTCCGGCGCGCCCGCGGGCGGCGGCGGACGCCGCGCCCCGGCGGCGGGATCGCGCGTCGGCGTCGTCGCATCGGGTCCAATCTCGATCTCGCGCGGGGCGACGTTCAGATCAAGGAAATCGGCTTCGCGCAAATCCAGCACCAAGCCTGGGCGGTCGCGCGAGGGAATGCGCGCAAACAGAGTGCGGTCGTAATAGCGCGCCTCACATTCGTCGCGGCCGAGGATCGCAAACCGTGCGGGGCTCGTGCAGAACGGCGCGCCGCCAGCCGCCAGGAAGCGCGGACCTTCGTCGGTCTGCATTGTCGCGTGCACGTAATAATATTCCTGCAGCAGCGATTCATCGAGCGCGCGCACGCAACCTTGCGGGCCCAGCACCCACCAGCCGCGACTTTCCCAGCCTTCGCCGCGACGTCGCGCGATCGCCGTCCAGATGCGCGCGTTGGTGCGGTTGCAAAGCGTGAGGCCAACAAGGTTCGAACGCCGCCGCGCCGCTGTTTCCAGCGCATCGATCAATTGGTCTTCGCTGGCGTTGGGTTGCAGCCGCGCTGACGCGCGAAACTGTGCAATCGCCGCCGCGATCGCGCGCGGATCGACGCCGCCACGCCCTTGCCGGATTTCGTAGCCGGCATCGACCAGCAAACGCTGGATGCCGGCCTGCCGCGCGCGCGTGACTGTGAAGTTAGTCGCTTCCGCGAACGATGTACGCCAGCTGTCGCGCTTGTTGATCTGCACGCGGCGGAAGCTGCGCTCTTCCAGCGCCATCGGCGCGCATTGCGGCGGGTTTTCGATCGTGAACTGGCGGCCCGGATCGACGCACAACGTTGCATCGCCCGTCCATTGCCGCCGTCCGCCGCGATGGGCGGGGGAGGAGCGCGCGTAAAGATAATGCACGCCGCGCGCCAAGGGTTGGTTCACCGTGGTGCGGCACTCGCCTGGCCGAAGCCGCGTCCACCCTTGCACAACAACGGCGCGCCCATCCGGCCGCCCCGTCGCAGCTTCCAGTACGTAACTGGTCTCGTTGCACACTTGCCAGCCATTGCGCGCTTGTTGCTGCGCGTGCGCGCGGTCGCTCAGCGCGGCAAACGCCACGCCAAGCGCGCAGAGCGCGGCGGCGAACGCGCCGGCTTTAGTGAATGAGGGTGCCCGCGCCATGCTCGGTGAACAATTCCATGAGGAGGACGTGAGGTTGGCGCCCGTCGAGGATAACAGCGGCTTCGACGCCGTTCTCCAGCGCCGCGATACAGGTTTCGAGCTTCGGGATCATGCCGCCCGTGGCGACACCCGTCTCGATCGCCTTGCGCGCATCGGCGACCGACATTTCACGAATGAGTTCGCCGTTTGCATCAAGCACGCCTGGAATGTCCGAGAGCAACAGGAAACGCTTCGCGCCCAAAGCGCCCGCAACCGCGCCCGCTGCCGTGTCGGCGTTGATGTTGTACGTCTTGCCGTCTTCGCTCACGCCAATCGGCGCGATCACCGGCACATAATCTTCCGGCGCATTGATCAAGGCTTGCACAAGCGTCGGATCAACGTCCGTCGGCTCGCCAACCAAGCCAAGGTCGATCGCTTGCTCAATCATGGAGCCAGGATCCTTCTTGATCCGCACCGCTTTCTCGACCGTGATAAGGCGCGCGTCCTTGCCTGAAAGGCCGACGCCGCGCACATCCGCTTCACGCCCCGCTGCCGTGATCAAATGCGCCAGCTCCTTGTTGACGCTGCCCGAGAGAACCATCTCCGCCACTTCCATCGTGTCAGCATCGGTCACCCGCAGCCCGTCGATGAATTGTGACGTCACGCCGGCCTTCTCGAGCATGCGGCTGATTTGCGGACCGCCACCGTGCACAACGACAGGGTGGATGCCCACGAGCTTCAACAGCACAATGTCTGCGGCGAATTTGCGGGCGGTTTCGGTGTCGCCCATGGCGTGGCCGCCATATTTCACCACCACCGTCTCGCGGTCATAAATTTGGATAAACGGCAGCGCCTCGGCGAGCGTCTTCGCTTGGGTCAAACCCGCTTCGAGCGCGGCGGCGAGGTCTTTCGGAGGCAGCTTGGTCACGGCAGCGGCTTTACGGTGTTCCGTAGCCTACGCCAAGTGAGGAGGGCGCGGCTCCGCCGGCCCGCCCTTGTCCACAGCTTAGACAGTCAGACCCGCGATCGTCGCCCGCAGCAATTCAATGCCGAAGCCAGTTTCCGATGACGTCGCAAGCACTTCCGGATGTGCGGCGGGCCGCTTCTTGATGCCGCCGCCGGTTTCGCTCACCCGCGCCGCCAATTCCGTCGGCTTCAGCTTGTCGCCCTTCGTCAGCACCAGCTGATAATTCACCGCCGCTCCGTCGAGCGCGCTCATGACATCCTTGTCATGCTCCTTCAGTCCATGCCTGCTGTCGATCAGCAGAAACACGCGCTTCAAGCTCACGCGGCCGCGCAGATAGTCGCGCGTCAAAGCGGTCCAGCGATTGATGTCTTCCTTCGGCGCCTTGGCGTAGCCATAGCCCGGCAAGTCCACGAGCCGCAGCCGCGAGGGTTCGCCGACGCGAAAGAAATTCAGCTCGCGCGTTCGCCCCGGTTCGTTAGAGGCGCGCGCCAACGTCTTACGTCCCGTCAGTGCATTCACGAGGCTCGACTTGCCAACGTTGGAACGCCCCGCAAAGGCGATCTCCGGCAAGTCCGCGTCCGGCAAGCCCTCAAGCGCGACCACGCCCCGCTCAAACTCCACCGGTCCCGCAAACAGGAGCCGGCCGGCTTCAAGGAGATATGACTCCTCCGTCGCCATCAAACACTTCCGTCATCCCGGACGCGCGGAGCGCGATCCGGGACCCAGTGGCAAACGATGAGCCTTACGATCTCCTGGGTCCCGGCTCTGCGCCGCTGCGCGCCTCCGGCCGGGATGACGAAGGAGTTTTCGTGCGACCTCATTCAGCCGCCGCCGGTTTGAGCCGGTCGCGCAAGAATTTGTCGAACTGCGTTTCGACGCCCTGGCGCCGGTAAATCGCGTACTGCTGCAACATCGAGAGAATGTTCGACCACGTCCAATAGATCACCAAGCCAGCCGCGAAGCCCGCGAACATGAACGTGAACAGCACCGGCAACCAGCGGAACACTTGCGCCTGGATAGGATCGGTCGGCGGCGGTGAAAGCGATTGCAGCAGCCACATCGTCACGCCGTAGAGGATCGGCCACACACCCAGCATCAGCACGCCGCCAATCAGCGGAATGGCGCTTGGATCGTAGGGCAGGAGCCCGAACAGGTTGAAGATCGAGGTGGGATCGGGCGCCGAGAGATCGCGAATCCAGCCGTAGAACGGCGCATGCCGCATCTCGATCGTCACGGTCAGCGTTTTGTAGAGCGCGTAGAACACCGGGATTTGCAACAGCATCGGCAAACACCCGGCGACGGGGTTCACCTTCTCGGTCTGGTAGAGCTTCAGGATTTCCTGCTGCTGCTTTTGCTTGTCGGCCGCGTAGCGCTCCTGGATTTCCTTCATCTTCGGCGCGACGGCGCGCATCTTCGCCATCGATTTGAAGGATTGATAGACCAGCGGGAACAAGAGCAGCTTCACCGCGATCGTCGTCAGCAAAATGCCAAGCCCGAAATTGCCAGCGAAGATCGAGAGGGGATGCAGCAGCCATTTGAAGAATGGCCGCGTCAAGAACCAGAAATTCCCCCAATCCACCGCATCGTCGAAGCGGGGCACGTTGAGCTCTTCCTGGTAACGCTCCAGCAACTCAACGCGCTTGGCGCCGGCGAAGAAATGCTGCGTGTACGTCACCTCGCCGCCAGCCGGCGCTTCACGCCATTGGCCGCGATAGGCCGCGCGATAATTGTTGACGTTGTTATCGGTGCGCGCGTCGTAATAAGCCGAGATTTGCTCGCTTTGCGCTGGAATGATCGCCGCAAGCCAATAGTGATCGGTGATGCCAAGCCAGCCGCCTTGGCCCGCTTCTTCCTGCAGCCGCTCGTTTTCACCAGCGCGCCCGCGCGCCTTGTCGCGCGCAAGCTTGTCGGCGTCGCGAAAGCTTGTCTGGTGCAGATGGTTCTCCGGCCCGAACGCACCCACCATGCCTTGATGCACAATCGGTTGGTTCTTGTAGTCCGCAGGCAACCCGTTGCGGCGCACCGTGCCGAACGGGCGCACCTGCACAGCCGTCGCGCCGGCATTGCGCACAGTGTCGGTGATCGTGAACATGAAATCGCGGTCCACCGCGATCACGCGCTCAACCGTAAGCCCCGCGCCATCGTCGAACGTCAACGTCACTGGCGTGCTCGGCGTCAAAGTCGCGCCGGCCTCGGCCCGCCACAAGCTCGATGAATCCGCCAACGCCAGCGCGCTCTCGCCCTGTTGGCGTTCCCAGCCGAAGAACGCGTCATGCCCATGCTCGGCGCCGGCGGGCACAAGCAACGTCACTTCCGGCGCGGTCGGGTCCACATTCGTGCGATATTGGCGCAAGTTCAGATCGTCGAAGCGCGCGCCCTCGAGCGAGATCGAGCCGTCGACCATCTCGGTGTCGATGTCGAGACGTTGGATCGCGGTTTGCGCCAACACCGTTTCGCGGTCACGCGATGCGGGTGTGGCCGGCGCTTCGCCACGCGCGACGGCTTGGCTCTCGGCCTGCACCTGCGCTTCAACGCGCGCACGCTCGGCTTGCAGCTCGCGGCGTTGCGGCGCGGTGAAGAAATAATCCCAGCCCAGCATGATCGCCAGCGACAATGCGATGGCGACGATGACGTTGCGGGTCTCGACCGGCCCCGGCCCTTGTTGTGACATTGAATTCAATCGCTTTCGGCAGCGCGAGAACGCACGCGTTTGGCCCCGCTGGCAGGGGCGCCCATCAGTTCGGCGCGGAGCCTTATCAGCGCGTTTCCAACATCGTCAAGCAACGCGCCCCAGGGGGCCTCCACCGCGCTCTGGCGCGCCACCAGCACGTAATCGACGCCGGGCAGGCCATGCTCGGGCAAAAGCGCCCGCGCCGCCTCCCGGAGCCGCCGTTTGGCCCGGTTGCGGGCGACGGCGTTGCCGACCTTCTTGCTGGCGGTAAAACCAAGCCCGGCCGGCCCATCGTCGGCGCGCCGGCGGGCCTCCACCAGCACGGCGCCGCGACGCGCCTTCGCGCCATCGCGGACGAACAAAAACTGCGCGCGGCGCGTCAGCCGAACGATTTCAAGAGCTTGCGGGGGTTGTGAGGGGGCCGTGGACGGCCGCCGGAATTAGGCCGAAAGCCGCTTGCGGCCCTTGGCGCGACGGCGCGCGAGCACCTTGCGGCCACCAGCCGTGGCCATGCGCGACCGGAAACCGTGGCGGCGCTTCCGCACGAGGCGGCTCGGTTGGTAGGTGCGCTTGGTGCTCACGGGGCGACGGGCCTCTGGCTAAGGTCTGATAAGAAGCCGGGGGCATTACCCCATGGGGCGAACCCGGTCAAGGATGGGCTAGCCTAGGCTTCAGCCAAAACCGCCTTTCTGATGGAAGGGGTCAGTTCGATGTCCGAGAACAGCGCCGTTGGGTAGAGGTAGTCCTCGCCCGACTCGTCGATAACCCGGATTTGGCCGTCTTTGACCGCCTCGCGATCCGGCAGCGTTTGATAAATCTTGAGCCTTTCAAGCGAGGCGGGGTAGCCCTCGTTTGAAACGCACACCACGAAAGTTTTTTTCGCTGCCATATCAGTCCAGATACGCCTTGATCTTGAACTCGAATTTGCCGAGCCCACTGGCTTCGTACCAATGTAGCTCGACCCGGCGGACGGCGCCATCGGGCAGCCGCACTGAAGCCGTTCCTTTGCGCTTACGCCAATTGCCTTTGCCATAGACCCTGCGGAGCCGCGCGATCTCTCTGATCTGCGACCCTTTCGCGAATGTCTCCGCGTTTTCGACGAGCCCGATGATCTCCAAAGCCACACCCGACCTTCGCGAGGAGCAATTGCTCCGTCAATCGCTTGTGAGGCGCCGTGTCTGAGCGTTTGCGAACCCTTTTGCCGGCCGTGGCGCTAGCGGTCGCTTTGGCGGCCTTCCTGCTCGCCGGCGGCGGCGAGGCCGTGTCGGTCGATGCATTGCACGCCCGCTATGCCGATCTCGCCGCCTGGACTGCCGCGCACCCCTGGCTCGCCCGGGCCGGCTTCGTCGCCGCGGTCACCGCGCTCATCGCCATCGGTTTTCCGAGCGTCGCCGTGCCGATGTTTGCAGGCGGGGTGCTGTTTGGCCTCGCTTGGGGCGCCCCACTTGCCCTGATCGCGACCGCTGCCGGCAGCACGATCTTCTTCCTCGCCAGCCGCCACGCCCGCGCCGCCGCCGCCGACACCCGCCTCGGCGCTTTGATGCAGCGCCTTGAGGCGGGCGTGCGTCACGATGCGTTCTTCTACCTCTTGTTTCTGCGCTTCCTGCCGATCGTGCCCACCGTCGCCGCAACTTTGGCCGCCGCCGCCGCCCACGCGCCGCTGAGATCGTTCCTTGCCGCCACCTTCCTCGGCCTCATCCCGGCGAGCTTCATCTACACCGGCATCGGCGCCGCCGCCGTGGATGTGCTCGCGCGCGGCGGCGAGGTGACGCTCGCCGGCGCCATGTTGCGCCCGGAGGTGCTTTGGCCGCTCGGCGGCCTCATCGCGCTCTCGCTTGCCGCGATTGTGTTTCGCGCGCGGCTCGCACGCTAGCGACACAGGTTGGCCGCTGGGATAGAGCAATTTCAGTCCATGCACGGCCCCCAGCCCCCGCGCGCCAACGCCTCGCCACTTGAGGTGATGCGCGACCTATGGCGGCGCGCCCGCGGGCTCGCCGACACGTTGGCCGGGCGGCTCCTGGCGATCATCACCGTGTCGGTGCTCACCATCGAGGCTTTGGTGTTCGTGCCCGCTCTCGCGAACTTCCACGAAACCTGGGTGCGCGAACGCATCAACCTGTCCCAGGTCGCCGCCCTTGCGCTGGAAGCAGCGCAAGAGAGTGAGATCGGCGAGCAGCTCGAATACGAATTGCTCACCAACGCCGAAGTGCAACGCGTGGTGTTGCTTCGCGACGGCGAACGCCAGCTCTTGCTTGTCGGCCCAACGCCTATCCCGCCAGGCCGGCTCGTCACCTATGATTACACCCGTGCGCGCGGCGTCGTGCCCGCATTCTGGTCGCTCGAAACCTTCTTCGCGCCGGAAGGGCGCATTCTGCGCGTGCTGGCGCGGCCGCGCTACGAAAGCGGCGAGCTGATCGAGATCGTCCTCAACGAAGCCCCGCTCAAGCGCGCCACGCACGCTTTCGCCGGCGACTTCGTGCTGGCGTCGATGTTGATCCTCATCGCGGCGGCGGCGATCTCTTACGTCGTCCTCAGCTTCTTCATCGTCCGCCCGATGCGCGAGCTCACGCGCGCGATCATCCGTTTTCGCGACAAGCCCGAGGATGTGTCGGTCGCGTTCGTCCGCTCACGCCGCGGAGACGAAATAGGCCGCGCCCAGGACGCCGCCGCCGACATGGCCGAGCAAGTCCGCGCCGCCCTGCGTCAGCGCGAGCGCCTCGCCTCGCTCGGCGCCGCTGTCGCCCGTATCGGCCATGATCTCCGCAACATGCTCGGTACAGCGCAGATGGTGGCCGATCGTTTGGCCAAGAGCGAAGATCCCGCCGTCCGCCAAGTCGCGCCACGATTGGAGCGCGCCATCGACCGCGCCGCCGGCCTCGCGACCTCGACGCTCAAATACGGCCGCGCCGATGAGCGCGCGCCGGTGCTGGAACAGCTAAACCTCGCCGCCATCGCGCAGGAAGCCGCTGACGATGCGCTCCTCGGCTTCGACGAAATCCGCTACCGCGCCGACATCGAGCCCGGCCTCAGCGTTCAAGCCGATTCCGAGCACTTGCATCGCATCTTCGTCAATCTGATGCGCAACGCCGCCCAAGCTATGCGCGATCATCCGCGCGTCGATCGTATTGTCAGCGTGCGCGCGTTGGTGGTTGATGGTCGCTGCGATGTCGAGATCATCGATCGCGGCCCGGGCGTCGCCGAAAAATACCTCGATAAATTGTTCGATCCGTTCGTCTCCGCGGCGCCCGAAAGCGGCGGCACCGGGCTTGGCCTCGCCATTTCGCGCGAGCTTGCTCGCGCCATGGGCGGCGAACTCGCGCTCACCCGCACCGGCGCCGAAGGCGCGACGTTTTTGCTGACGTTGAAGGCCTAAGCGCGAAACACGAAATACCGCGCCGCCGCGAAATTGAAGACGAACACCAGCCCGGTCGCGATCACTTGGCCGACCATGTAGTGTGCGCCCACCGACGTCGCGAGCCACACGATCATCGCGTTCAGCCCCGCTCCAACAACATTGACGAGCACAAACTTCGCCAGTCCACGCCCAAACGCGGGCCGCGTCTCAAACGTGAAGCGCCGATTGAGCAAATAGCTCACGATCGTGCCCGTCGCATAGCCAATCACTGTGCCGATCACCGGATCGACGCCAAACACTTCGCGCAACACGATCAGGACCGTGTAATGTGCGCTGGTCGCGATCGCGCCAACGATCAGGAAGCGCACGAATTGCGATCCGATGGCCTGTTTGGGTTTTGAAGCGGGCGTGTCGCTCACGCGCACTTCTGGACAAAGATTGAGCCCGCCGAATAGCCGGCGCCGAACGAGCAGATGAGACCCTTGTCGCCGGCGACCAGATCGCTCGAATGATTGTGGAAGGCGATGATTGAGCCCGCCCCGGCCGTGTTGCCGTAGGTGTCGAGCACCGTCGGCGCTTCGTCCTGCGTCGCTTCGCGGCCCAGCACGCGCTCGGCGATCAGCCGGTTCATATTGGAGTTCGCCTGGTGCAGCCACATCCGCCGCATGTTCTCGGGCTTCAGATCAAGCTCGGCCATGTGCTGGAGGATCATCTCCGACACCATCGGCACCACTTCCTTGAACACCTTGCGGCCCTGTTGGGTGATCAGCTTGTCGGGCATGTCGCGCCATTCCGGCGCACAGCGGTTCAGGAAGCCAAAATTGTTGCGGATGTTGTTGGAAAAACGTGTCTGCAGTTTTGAACCCAAAATCGCCCACGCGCCCGGCGGGGCGACATCGGCGCGCTCCACGAGCACCGCGATGGCCGCATCGCCAAAGATGAAGTGCGTTTCGCGGTCGCGCAGATTGAGGTGGCCGGTGCAAAGCTCCGGGTTCACCACCAACACCGAGCGCGCGTGCCCCGCGCGCACGATGTCAGCCGCGTTCTGGATCGCGAACGTCGCCGACGAGCAGGCGACGTTCATGTCATAGCCGAAGCCGCCGGCGCCCAATTCGTTCTGCACTTCGATTGCCAAAGCCGGGTAGGGCCGCTGTAGCGATGAGCACGAGCAGATGATCGCGTCGATGTCGCTCGCCGCGCGTCCAGCCCGCTCCAGCGCCATCTTAGCCGCGTTCACCGCCGTCTCCGCCATCAACGACAACGATTCATTCGGACGTTCAGGAATGTCGGGGACCATGCGGTCCACGTCGAGAATGCCCTTCTTGTCGAGCACGAAGCGGTGCTTGATGCCGGACGCCTTCTCGATGAATTCGCTGGAGGAGCTTTGCAGCGCCGGCAACGTGCCTGCCGCGATCTCGCTCGCGTGCTCCGAATTGTAGCGCTCCACGTACGCATTGTACGACGCGACGAGCTCGTCGTTGGAGATGGACTCAGACGGCGTCCAAAGCCCGGTCGCGGAGATAACGACGGTCAAAGCGTATGTCCCTGAAGCCGGCCTTGCCGCCGGCGCCAATGTCGCGGTTACGCCTCGGCCCGGCGAGCGTCAATCTTTGGACGCCTCCCGCGAGGGAAGGATGAGCCACGCGGGCGGCGCGAGGCGAATTTCCACGCCGCACGCTTCCAAACGTTCCCCAGCGGCCTCGGCCTCCAGCGCGCGATCAAGCCTGAGCAGCGCGATGGCCCGCCCAGCTTCGCCCGAGCGGATCGATCCGATCCGCGCCGACCCGTTCTTGATGTCGGCGGAAAATGGCAGGGCCGGGCCGTCGAACGTCACCGGGCAAAACTTCGTCCGCGTCGTCGCCCGCCGCTTCATGCGGCTCACGTTCTCCTGGCCGACGAAACAGCCTTTCTTGAAATCGACGCCGTTTAATTCCTCAAGCAGCGCTTCCCCCGCGAACACTTCATCGCGTTCGGCGTCGCGCGCCAAATCAGGCGCGCCCTCGGCCAGCAAGCGCGCCCCGCACCACGCAAAGCCGTCCGCGCCGTCGCTGCGTGGCGCAATCGCGCGCCACCCAAGCGACGCAAGTCGTGGATCGGGCGACGCGCCTTCAAACGCCGCATCACTCACCAGAACCGCATGCGCGCTGCTCACATCGTCCAGCGTTACCGCCGCGCGCAATTTGTACATCGTGAGCCGCTTCAGCAGCGCTTCGCCGTTCTTCTCGTCCGCATCAAGCAGCAGCGCGTCCCCCAAGCGCCACACGAACATGTCGGCGCTCACCTTGCCCTGTGGAGAAAGCAGCGCCGCATAGACCACCGGCTCGCGGTCGAGCCGCCCCAAGTCCTGCGTCAGCAGATTGTCCAGAAACGGCCGGGCGTCCGGCCCGCCCACGCGGATCAGGGTGCGGTCAAGGCGCAAGGGTTGCATCGCCACCACTTGGCCCGCCCCGCCGCCTCCCGCAAGCAGCGCGTTGACTTGGCATTTACCCGGCTCACGCCTAACCCACCCCGCAATGGCCTCGATCCTGTTCATCGCGCCCCCCGACCTGGGCGAGGCCGTCTTGGCCACGGGCGCGCTTGCGCACGTGCTCGCCGAGGGCGACGTGCTCACCATTTCCGCGGGCCCGGAAGCCGCGGCCCTGTTTCGCGCCGCCCCGGCGGTGCGCATCTGGCTCCCACGCCACGCCAGCCTGAGCTTTGCGCTCTTCGCGCGCTTCCGCGGCGCCCGGTACGACGTTCTCATCGACGGCGCCGAAAGTTTCGCCAGCCGGCTCGCGCCCGCGCGCTGCCGTGTCGCGCTTCAGCCCGCGCCGATTTTGCGTCATCGCGCCGAGGATTGGGCCGAAGCCGTCGGCGCCGATCGGCCGCTGGCGCCAAAACTCTGGATCGACGAGCAAGCCCGCGTCGCCGCCGCCAGCGCCGCGCCGGGCTCTGAGCCCTTGCTGGTGCTCGCGCCCGCCGGCGCCAATCGCGACAAAATCTGGCCGGCCGAACGGTTCGCCGCCGTCGCGCGGCGCCTGGCGTCCGGCCCGCTTGCCGGCGCGCGCATCGTCTTTGTTGGCGCAGGCGTTCGCGACGCTGAGATCGCGCGCGCCATCGCACAAAGCCTCGATGCCGACGGCGTCCCCGCGCTCGACCTTACCGGCACGCTTGATCTACTCGCCGCCGCCGCACTTCTGGAGCGCGCCACGCTCTGCATCGGCAATGACAACGCCCTGACCCACATCGCCGCCGCCGTCGGCGCCCCGACGCTCACGCTCTTCGGCCCCACCGACGAGCGCGTCCGCGCGCCGTACGGTCCGCGTGCGCGCTCGTTACGCGGGCGTTCGCTCGAAGAAGCACTGGCGCCGGGCGGCGCGTCGTCGTTGATGGAGGACCTGAGCGTCGATGCGGTGGAAGCTGCGGCGCTCGACTTGCTGCACGCCGGAGGCCTGAGATGAGTGCGTTTGATCTGATCGTCCGCGGTGGAACCATCGCCAATCATGCCGGCGAGGGCTTGGGCGATATCGGTGTGAAAGCCGGCCGCATCACCGCCATCGGCGATCTCGCAACCGCCAGCGCGGGGCAGGTGATCGACGCGAAGGGCCTGCACGTGCTGCCGGGCGTGATCGACACGCAGGTGCATTTCCGCGAGCCCGGCAACACGCACAAGGAAGATCTTGAAACCGGCACGCGTGCGGCAGCGCTCGGCGGCGTCACCGCCGTGTTCGAAATGCCGAACACCGCCCCACCGACGACAACAGTGGAAGCGCTCGCGGACAAGATCGCCCGCGCCAAAGGCCGCGCGCACGTGGACCACGCCTTCTACGCCGGCGCTTCACCCGAAAATTTTGCCCAGCTTCCTGAACTGGAGCGCCAACCCGGCTGCTGCGGCGTGAAGACGTTCATGGGCTCCTCCACAGGCACGCTGCTGGTGGGCGACGATGACGGACTGGACAATGTCATGCGTCACATCACGCGGCGTGGCGCGTTCCATGCGGAAGACGAGCAACGCATGAACGAGCGCAAGGCGCTCGCGCGCGAAGGCGATTGGACCTCGCACCCGGAAGTCCGCGACGATCAAGCCGCCTTGCTCGCCGTGCAGCGCCTGGTGAGAAGCGCGCGGAAGTTCGGCAAGCGCGTGCACGTGCTGCACGTCTCGTCCGCCATCGAGATGGAGTTCCTCGCCACCGCGAAGGATGTCGCGACGGTGGAGACGCTGCCGCAATTCCTGACCTTCGAAGGCCCCGAGATTTACAAGCGCCTCAACGGCTTCGCGCAGATGAACCCGCCGATCCGCTATGCGAAGGATCGCGCCGCACTCTGGTCGCTCGGCATCGCACAAGGCGTGGTCGACGTGCTCGGCACCGATCACGCTCCGCACACGCGCGAGGAAAAAGCGCAAGCCTATCCGAAATCGCCCTCCGGCATGCCGGGCGTGCAGACGCTCGTGCCGGTGATGCTCACGCATGTTGCCGAAGGCAGGCTCTCGCTCGCGCGTTTCATCGATCTCACCAGCGCCGGCCCGCAACGTGTGTTCGGCATCGCCAACAAAGGCCGCATCGCTTTGGGCTACGACGCCGATTTCACGCTCGTCGATCTCAAAGCCAAACGCACGATCCGCAACGAAGACCAAGCCACACGCTGCGGCTGGACGCCGTTCGACGGCTTCGAGGCCAAAGCCTGGGTGATGGGGACTGTGATCCGCGGCCAGCAGATCATGCGCGACGGCGAACTCACCACGCCCGGCGCCGGCGCACCGATGCGGTTCCTGGAAGCACTCTAGGCCAATCGCGCCCGATAAGGCGCGGCATCCGCCTCCGTGAAACAGCAAAACACCACGCGCATCTCCGGCGCACGCATCAGCGCCTTGCGCGCATGATCGATCGCGATGCCGCACGCCAGCTCACGCGGCCAACCGAAATTGCCCGTCCCCAAACACGGAAACGCAATACGCGTCACCGCGTGCGCCGCCGCCAGCGCGATGCAGCTTTCGTAGCAGCGTCCCAGCGCCGCGATCTTTTCAGCGTCATCGCCCGGCAGCACCCAGATCGGCGCGGCGGTGTGAATGATGTGACGCGCCGGCGCATCGAACCCCGGCGTGATCACCGCCTCGCCTTCGCCGATCGCCGCCATTGTCGCTGTAAGGTCCGTAAGCTTCGGCCCCGCCGCGCGGCGCAATGCGCCATCCACGCCGATTCCTGGCAGCAATTCGCGGTTCGCCGCGTTCACCACCGCGTCGATTTCGAGCGTTTCAATCCGGGCCACGCGCACATCGAACCGCATAGGCGGAGCCTACGCAGCGGCGTTCGCCGCGTCGCCCTTTTTTCGCCCGCCCGAACGCGCCACAATAAGCCTCATGGAGCGGATGGGCCTGTTTGAGCGGCGGCCTTTGACGGCCGGCGAAATCGGCATCGGCAAACGCGTGTTTGGCGATGAGATCGATTGGCCGCGCGTGCGCGTGTTTCAGGGGCCTCCGCTCGGCTTCGGCGCGATGGTGCCGCGTGGACGCACCATCGTGTTTTCCAAATGGCGCGCGGCGCGTGATTTCACCCGCGCCAACGCCAACGAGCAGGGTTGGCTCGTGCATGAATTGATGCACGTCTGGCAGGCCGCGCACGGCAAAGTGCTGGCGATCTCGAAGCTCGGCGCCTTGGGCTCAAAAGCGTACGCCTACTCGCCCAAGGCCGGCGTCTCGCTGCGCAAATTCAACATTGAGAGCCAAGCCGAGATCGCCCGCCATTTGTATCTCGCCCGCCTCGGCGCCCCGGAAAGCGGCGCGCCCGACAAGCAATGGCTGGAGCAAGTGTGGAGTACGCGTTGACGTTCGCAAATGCGTCCCGCCCTCCCTCGATGGGAGGGCCGCGCTGAGCGCGGGGAGGGTGAGGCCCGCGTTCATAAAGGGTGAGCCTCGTGTGGCTCATCTTCGACGTCGCGGGGCGCACCCCCTCAGTCGCGCGTTCCGCGCGACAGCTCCTCCATCGAGGAGGAGCGGGGCGCCATGCTAGTTTCCGTCGCCACTTTCTTCTTCGCCCGCCAGCGTGAATTCGCCATTGCGCACGCGCTCGGGCAACGTTGCGCAGAAATCCGCCACCGCGCTCTCGCCAAACCGGTCGATCATATCCACCAAAGTCGCGTAGAGCCCAACGGACGCCAGCACCTCCGGCTCAACGCCTTCGCCCAACGCTTTGTCCCAAGCATCGAGAATCAGGTCGAGCGCGCGCGCCTTCTGGCTGTCGGTGTCGGACAAGCTCAATTTAGTCTCCGTAGCGTGCGCTCAAGCCGCCGGCGACGCGCAATCCGCGCGCGCGCAATTCCGCTTCCGCTTGGGTGGCGGATTGGTTGCAATCGGAGAAGCGGGATTCCTCCTGCCGGTAGCCGCGATTGAAGCCTTCCACCAATTGGTCGTGATAGCGCGGCTCACGCGACAGCACCCCGCGCATGTAATCGCGCCAGCGTTGATCACGGCGTCCGTCGCAAAGGATGCGCAGATAATGCGATCCGCCCAACACCTCGGAGAGTTCGGAAAGCTGACCGCGATACCATTCCTCGGTGCGCGGCTGAGGCTCTTGTTGCTGCTGTTGTGGTTGCTGCGGCTGGCGGCGCGTCTGCGCAGCGGCGGGCGCCCCCAGCGCCAAGGTGACCTGGGCCAGAACCAAAAGTGCGACATAGGCGAAGCGCGGCTTCATGCGTGCAATCTACTCCGAAACAGGGCGGGAGTGTGGAAACCCAAAGCGCCGTGGTCTCAGGCCATGGCCTCAACCGGCGTTCACCTGTGGCTTCCGCGCGCTCCAGGGCGCCGCTTGCTCCAATTCGTACGCCAGTTCAAGCAAACGCCGTTCCTGGCCCTGCGCCGCCCCGAAATGGGCGCCGATCGGCATGCCGCTGGGCGACCAGGAGAGCGGCACGCTCATCGCCGGCGCCCCGGCGACATTCTGGAGCGGCGTATAGCCCACATAGCGGACAACCCGGTCGAACGCCGCCATCCCCAAAGTAGGAGAGAGTTCTCCGATCGGCGGCGGCGTCCGCGCCAGCACCGGCGTCAGCAAAACATCGCTGTCGGCGAAGAAGGCGGCATATTGCTGCTCGGCCGCGCGCAGCCGCGCCAGCGCCGGCCCCAACGCCGGCTCGCCGCCTGCGGTGCGGAAGTGTTCCGCAAGCCCAAGCGTCAGCGGCTCGAACACCTGCTCAAGCGCAACCCCGCGCGGCAGCCGCGCCCGCACGCTGGCTACCACTTCCGCCGCGCTGGACGCCCACAGCAACACGAACGCGTCCACGAACGGCTGACCCTCGATCTCCATGCGCCGCTCGCGCACCTCATGCCCAAGCGAACGGCAGAGCTGCGCCACGCTTTCGGTTGCGGCGCGTACTTCAGGATCGGGCGAATTGCCCATGGCGTCATCCATCGCCAGGGCGATGCGCAAGCGCCTTTGGCTCGGACCCGTTACCACGCCAACGGCCGGGAACGCCGCGCCCGCGCCTTGTGCTTCCGTCACCGCAAGCCAAGCCGCCGTGTCGCGCACGCTGCGGCTCACGCAACCTGAGACGGAAATCGAGAATGGCTGCGGCCGATCCTGGGCAACGCTCCGCCCGCGCGACACCTTCAAACCGAACAAGCCATTGCACGATGCGGGAATGCGAATCGAGCCGCCGCCATCGCTCGCATGCGCGATCGGCACGGCGCGTGACGCAACCGCCACCGCCGCGCCGCCGGATGATCCGCCGCTCGATTTCGTCGGATCCCATGGATTGAGCGTTGGGCCGCCGAGCAGCGGTTCGGTGGTCGCCGTTAGTCCAAACTCCGGCGTCGTCGATTTGCCGAAAGGATTGAGCCCCGACCCGAACAGCGCATCCGTGTAGGGCGGTTGTGCGTCGGGCACGAAATTCGCGAACGCGCGGCTGCCATAACGAGTCGGCACGCCGGTCCAGGGCAAGAGGTCCTTGATCAAGGTGGGCACGCCCGCGAACGGTCCACTCAACTGTTCAGCCGCACGCGCCCGGGCGCGTTCGTATTGCTTCTCGATCACGAAATTCAGTTCGGGGTTCAGCCGCTCCGTGCGCCCGATCGCGGCGTCCAGCGCCTCAAGCGCGGTGATCTCACGCGCACGAATGCGCGCAGCGATTCCCGTCGCGTCGAGATCGCCCAAGGCGTCGGACGTGTTCTCAACCGAGGCCGGCGCTGTCGCGCTGCTCGAGCATGCAGAAAGCGCCGCCAATCCGGCCGCGTGGGCGGCGAGTGCGCGCCGAGAAATGTCCATGGGCGTTGCCCCCCTTGTTGTGGGCGCGGAGCCTTGCGCGCGCGCCCGTTTCGATCAAGGACAAAACCATGAGCCGAATGCGGGCCGACCTGTTGATCGTGGCGCGTGGCCTGGCGGAAAGCCGCGCCAAGGCGGTTGCCGCCATCGAAGCCGGTGGCGTGCGGGCCAATGGCGCGCCTGTGACGAAAGCCTCCGAGCAGATCGATGCGCTGGCAGATTTGGAGGTCACGCCGCCGCACCCCTGGGTGTCGCGCGGCGGCGTCAAGCTCGCTTATGCGCTTGAGGCGTTCAGCCTCGATCCCTCCGGCCAAACCTGCCTGGACGTCGGCGCGTCCACCGGCGGCTTCACCCACGTGCTGCTCACGCACGGCGCACGCAAGGTTTACGCGGTGGACGTCGGCCAAGGCCAACTCCACGCTTCGTTGCGCGACGATCCGCGCGTCGTCTCGCTCGAACACACCGACGCGCGCATTCTGACGCGCGCGCTCATCCCAGAACCGCCAACTCTCGTCGTCTGCGACGTTAGCTTCATCGGCGCCGCCAAAGCGCTCGCCGTTCCGCTTTCACTCGCGGCGCCAAGCGCCGATCTCGTCACTTTGATCAAACCGCAATTCGAAGCCGGCCCACACAAGGGCGCCGTGCTCGACGAAGCAAAAGCCCGCGCTGCCGCGCAAACCGCCATCGACGCGCTCAATAGCCTCGAAGGTTTCGTACTCGTCACCACCAGCGACAGCCCCATCCGTGGCGGCGACGGCAACCTCGAGCGCCTCGCGCACTTCAAACGCTCATAGCAAAAGGGCCCCAGCTTTCGCTGGAGCCCTCGCAATTCCAGTTCGAACGCACCGAACTCAGTATTGATCTTCCTCGCGCCACACACCGTCGCGGCCGCGGCACATCACCACTTCATCGTAGTACCGGCGCCCACGGCGATCGTAGCGCACCACATCTTCGGTGCGGCACTCTTGGCGGCCATACTCGCCGCGATAGCCATTGTCGCCGCGATAGCCGCTTTCCTGGTAGGGGCCGCCGTAGAGGTCGTCGTCCTCGCCGCGATAGCCGGGGCCCTGTTGGGGATATTGCTGCGGGTATTGCTGGCCGTATTGGCCTTGCGCATACGGATCGTACGAACCCTGCGGCGCCTGCGCGCAACGCGTGTTCGACCGTCCGATCATCGCGCCAGCTGTCGCGCCAACCACTGCGCCAAGCACGCTGCCGTCAGTCCGGTGACCGCGTGACGCAGCTTGGCTGCCGAGCACCGCGCCGGCGATGCCGCCGATCACGGCGCCGGCCGTGGTGTTGCCGTTTCGCCGTTGGGAACAATATTGCTGCTGTTGCACGTGCTGTTCGTGATAAGCGCGCTGCTCGTAAGTCTGGGCGCTGGCTGGGGTCGCCAGCGCGGCCGCCATAACGGCGCCGACGACGGCGAGAACTTGACCACGCATGTGAGCCTCCTGTTTGTGGCGGCCAAGAAAGCAGAACCAAGCTGAACCGCGTATGAAGCGCCAAAACCGCCTCGCCAGGGCCCGGCCAGCCCAAAACGGCGGACGGGCTCACCCCCCCGCTGCTGAGGAGCGTGAGCTTCTCATCGCCAGCATCGGTGCGCGCGGCGATGCGGTATCGGAAGGCGCCAAGGGCCCCATTTATGCGCCCTTCGCTTTGCCAGGAGAGCGGGTGCGCGCCCGCGTCACCGGCGAGCGGGCCGAGGTCCTACAGATCCTCGAACCCAGCGCCGAGCGCCGCCAAGCGCCGTGCAAGCACTTTGGCCGCTGCGGCGGCTGCCAGCTTCAGCACTGGGAAGAGGGCGCTTACCTCGCCTGGAAGCGTGACCAGGTGATCGACGCGCTCGCCAAGCGCGGCATGGGCTGTGACGTCGATCCCGCCATCAACGCGTGGGGCGAAGGCCGCCGCCGCGCGGCGTTTCATGCGGGGCGCGTTGGCGGCCAAGTGCGCCTGGGCTTCGTTGAACGCGGCGGCGCCAAGCTTACGCCGATTTCGATGTGCCCAGTGCTGACGCCACAGCTTGAAGCGATGCTGCCCAAGCTCGTGCCGATCGCCGAATTGTTCACGCCGCAGCGGGGCGAGATCACGATGCAATGTCTGCAGACTGATTCCGGCGTCGATGTCGCACTGAAGGGCGCCGGCCGCGCCGGCGCTTTGCATCGCGCCGGTTTGGAAGAAGCCGCCGCACTCGCCGAAGCCGCGGGCCTCGCGCGCCTTTCCATAGATGGCGACACATTGGTGGAGCGCGCCAAGCCATCGCTGCGTATGGGCAAAGCGCGCGTCTCGCCGCCGCCTGGGGCGTTCCTGCAGCCGACAGCCCAGGGCGAGGAAACACTCGCCCGCCTCGTGCTCGAAGCGCTCGCCGGCGCCGAACGCGTGATCGATCTGTTCTCCGGCATCGGCACGTTCGCATTGCGCTTGGCCGAACAAGCCGAAGTCACGGCCGCCGAGAGCGATGCTGCAATGCTGGCCGCTCTCAAGGCCGGGGCCGACGGTGCAGGCGGCGCGCTGAAGCAAGTGACGATACTGCGTCGTGATCTGTTGCGCACGCCGATCGCGAGCCTCGAAATGAAGAAGTTCGACGGCGCCGTGATCGATCCGCCGCGCTCGGGCGCGCGCCTGCAGGCAGAGCAACTCGCGCGCGCGCCGGTGCGCAAGCTCGCCTACGTGTCCTGCGATCCCGCCAGCTTCGCACGTGATATCAAGGTGCTCAACGAGCACGGCTTCCACCTCACCCGCGTCACCCCCGTCGATCAATTCCGCTGGAGCCCGCACGTCGAAATCGTCGGGGCGCTGGAACGATGAAAACGCAAGCACGACGAACCCTCCCCTGGAGGGGGAGGGCAGGGAGGGGTGAGAGCGTAGCGCGCAACGCCTCCATTCTTGTCACGCGCGGTCGACTTGAAACGTGGAAGCGCGGCTCCCTCCAGGGAGGAGCGGCCTTAGCGCCGCGAACACACCCAGCGTTTCAAGTCAAAGCGCGAACCCTCCCCTGGAGGGGGAGGGCAGGGAGGGGTGAGGGCGTAGAGCGCAACGTTTCAGACGGCGCGGTGCAAAGCCTTGCAGGCGCGGGAGCGCTGCTCACCCTCCACCTTACCTCCTCCCCTCCAGGGAGGAGGGGGCTATGACCAGGCGCGAACCATCGCGCGGCGAAGCGGCCGCGTGGACGCAATTGCGTGCGTTGCGCGCCGAGGGCTTTGCATTTCGCCGCGAGCATGAAATCGGCGACTATCGCGCGGATTTCGTGTGCTTGCGTCGGCGTTTGATCGTCGAGGTCGACGGCGGCGTGCATGCACTTCCTGGCGCTGCGGAACACGATGCGCGGCGTGATGCGTGGCTGGCTGCAGAAGGCTATCTTGTGTTGCGCTTCACGGATCAGAAAGTCCTCAGTGAGGCAAATTGGCTCGATGACGTACGCCAAGCCTTGCGCACGCGAGACGAAGCGCCCTACCGCTGGAGAAATTCGCCGGTGGCGCCGAAGGGAGCGCGCGATGGTTGACGCCCCGTACTGGAAAACCAAAACGCTTGAGCAAATGTCCCCCACCGAGTGGGAAAGCCTCTGCGACGGCTGCGGCAAGTGCTGCGTGTTCACCTTGGAGGACGCCGACAACGGACAACTCTACCGCACTGACGTCGCCTGCAAATTGCTCGACGGCAAAACCGGGCTCTGCAGCGACTATGCCAACCGCAAGAAGCACGTGCCCGATTGCGTGAAGCTCACGCCGAAGAAAGTGCCGAAGCTAGATTGGCTGCCCACAACCTGCGCTTACCGGCTCGTCGCCAATGGCGAGGACTTGCGCTGGTGGCATCCGTTGGTCTCCGGCGACCCCAAAACGGTCCATGTCGCCAACGCGTCGGTGCGCAACAAAACGCGCCCGCAAGGCCGCATGAAAGAAGCGGGCCTGATGAAACGCATCGTCCAATGGCCGGACCCGCTTGATAAGCCGCCCAAGGGCTACAAGCGGAAGCGTTCAAAGAGCTAGAACGGTGAGGCCCGGCACGTCGGCGAAATCCTTCGCGTTCAGCGTAACGAGCGTCGCGCGAATAGAGAGCGCTTGCGCTGCGATCATCCGATCGATGATCTTCGATCGTGAGAATCCAATGGCGGCAATGATCGCGCCATAGGCGCGCGCATCGCTTTCCGTGAAGTCGAGGACGCGGATCGCTTTCACGAGCATGTCGACACGGCTGCGACGGACGCGCATTTTTGCCGGGTCGCGATAGACGCCGCCTTCAAGCTCAACCAGCGTCAAGGACGAGAAGTATTGCGGTCCGCCAAGCGCTCGTACTTTCGATTCGACGGTTTTATCGGCGTCGCGAATTGGAATTGCGACGCTCGTGTCCAAAACGAACGACACTAAAGGCCTTCCCGCTCGGGGAACTCGATCTTATCGCGCTCTTGCACTTCGCCCGGCCCCGGGAGCTTGCCCAACGCGTCGAACATTTCGTCGAGAGACATCTTCTGCTTCTCGGCTGGATACAGCGTCATCACGTCGCCGGAACGCACGATCACAAGCTCGACGCCTTCACCGAAGGCCATGTCCTTCGGGATGCGAACAGCTTCGCTATTCCCACTCTTGAAAGTCCGAGTTTTCGCGCTGATCATAGCTGACGTATATACATGTATATACGTGACGTCAAGCGCTCTTGGAAGGGCTTAAACCGGCGCTAAGCTCGCGTCCCATGAGCCTTACGCGTAATCTTGGTCGCGCCCGGTACGCCGCTGCGCAGGGCGCGCGCGTGGCGTGGTACTTGAGCCAGTATCTGCTCGCGCGCCGCATCTCCGGTCCGTTTGATCGTCCCGGCGAGCCGAAATTCCAACCGCAATCGGAGGAGGGCGATCAGGCGCGCATTCGCCAAGCCTTCCTCAACCTCTTTACGCTGGACCGCATCAACATCGAAGCCGGCCTCTACCCGGCGCCTGATGACGTGCGCTTGGAGAAGGCGCTCTCGGCGCTCAAGAACTCCGCGAACTTTTTTCGCGATTTGCCCAACGTCGATCGCCGCCGTCTCGAGCGCGACGGCACCGAAGTGCGTGAAGCCGCAAAAGGCGAACGCTACCCCGCCTACTACCTTCAAAACTTCCACTATCAGTCCGGCGGCTGGCTCTCCGACGACAGCGCCAAGCTCTACGATACCCAGGTGGAAATCCTGTTCGGCGGCGCTGCTGACGCTATGCGCCGCGTGGCGCTTGGATCATTGGCGCGCGCCATCAAGGGCACAGACCAACGCCGCGTGAAATTGCTCGATCTCGCCTGCGGCAACGGGCGTTTCCTCGCGCAAATTCTCAACGCATTTCCACGCATGCCGGTGACGGGGCTGGACCTCTCGCCCGCCTATTGCGCCGAAGCGCGCACTCGGCTCCAGCCTTGGTCGCAAGCCGAGATCGTCACCGGCGCGGTGGAGCAAGCGCCGTTCGAAGATGCGTCATTCGATGCGACGGCGTGCGTGTATCTTTATCACGAGCTGCCGCCCCGCGTGCGCCGCGACACCGCCCGCGAAATCGCGCGCGTGCTCAAACCGGGGGGCGTGTTCGTGTTCGCGGATTCGATCCAAGCCGGCGATTCCGCCGATCTCGACCGGATGCTTGAGTACTTCCCAGTGGGTTTCCACGAACCGTTCTTCAGCTCATACCAAAAGGAAGATTTGGTGGCGCTGTTCGCGGAAGCTGGCCTGCATCACGAAGAAACGCAGCTCGCGTTCCTCACCAAAGTGATGCGCTTTCGCAAGGCGTCAGCTTAAGCCTAAAGCTCTGTCGTCGGCTTCTGTTTCAGCGCCGCGCGCGGCGCGTCGCCAAGAATGTATTCGGCGCGTTCGGCCTTCAGGCTTTCGCCCGCTGACGCCGCTTCCAGAATCGCATCGGCTTCGGCGAACACAACATCATCCGGCCCGCCGAGCAGATCGTCAGCGGTCAATGTCGCCAGCGCATCCGCTTCCTCGAACGCCGCCGCCGGCGCCATCGCGATCATATCGATCGCCTCCAGACGCGGCGCGGCGATCCGAGGCGCGCGCTCCACCGTGGCCGCATGCGCTTCCTGGACCATCACCGGCGCCGCTGGATTCCAGTCCGGGCCGCCGGTGATCAGATAATCGATGCTGAAGGCCGTAAACGCACACGAGGCGGCGATCGCCGCAGCCGCGCAGGCGTTCTTGCGATAGGCCGCGTCGCGCTTCAGCCGAACCGCCACTGCCCAGGCGCCGCGCGCACCCTTGGCCGCTGCTCCGGCGGCGGCGTTCAGAAAAGCGGTGACGCGCGTGTCCATGGCCCCCTCCGACTCCCCGGTCAGCATGTGACAAGGCGGAGTCTACGCCTATCGGGCGATCAAATCCACATTCGCGGCGGTGACAACGCGCTCATGGAGGGCCTTATTGAAGGCATGAGCCGCGCTTTTGTTAAGGAATTGGACGACGCCGCCGGCGATGAGCTGCCCGATCGCCCGATTTCGCCGCACCCGAACCTGGTCACGCCGCAGGGCCTCGCCCAGATAGAGGCGGAGCTCGCGCGCCTCCACGCCGCCGCCCGCGCCGCCGGCGAAGACCGGGCCGCCCGCACCGCAATCGCTCGCGAAGAACGCTATTGGGTCGCCCGCCGCGCCAGCGCCCAAGTGATTGAGCCGTCCGCCGACACGGAACGCGTGCGCTTTGGCGCCACAGTCACGCTTCAGCGCGACGATGGCCGCGAACAACGCTTCCGCATCGTCGGCGAGGACGAAGCTGATCCCGAATGCGGTACGCTTTCGCACGTATCGCCGCTGGCGCGCGCACTGATGGGCAAGGAGCCCGGCGACGTCGTGCGTGTCGGCGATGGCGACGTCGAGATCGTCGCCATCGCCTGAACGGCTAGTCTGCCGCCACTGGCTGACGCAGCGCCGCGGAGATCGCCTCCAAATCCTCCACGCTGCGCGCGTAAGTTGGCGCGACACGTGCGCTCGCCCGTTGCTCATACGCGTACGCAAACGACAACAACTTCGCTTCCGACCACGCCTCGGCGATGAAAGACAAACCCACCGGCAATCCGCCCACCAAACCCATCGGGACTGTCACGTGCGGATAGCCAGACACCGCCGGCAAGCCGCTTGAGCCGCCGCCGACGAAATGGTCGCCATTGATCACATCAATCGTCCAAGCCGGCCCCAAAGTCGGCGCGATCAGCGCGTCAACGCGATGCGTGCGCAGCAGCGCATCGATCGCTTGGCCCGCTTGGCGCGGCGCCCGCGCGATGGCGGCCACATAAGCCGGGTCCGCCGTGCCTTGCGTGGCTTGCGCGCGTTCGAAGATGTCTTGCCCAAACAACGTCGTTTCCGCCGGCGTGTTGGCGTTGAAGGCGATCACATCCGCGAGCGTCCGCGTCGCCACGCCCGTCGGCGTCCCGGCCAGGTACGCGTCCAGATGGGTTTTCAACTCAGAGAGCAGGATCGTGAACTCGTCATTGCCGATCGCGTCGAGCCCGGCCGGCGCTTCCGTGATCTCCACGATTTCCGCGCCCGCTTCGCGCAGATGCGTCAACGCCGCATCGAAGCGCTCATCCACACGGTCGCTGAAGCCCGCTTGGAAACGCAGCACGCCGATGCGCCGGCCCTGCAGCGCGCCAGCGTCCAACGCCGCCGAATAATCAGCGCGCCGCGCGTCGGCCTGCGCCGTTTGCGGGTCGGCTGGATCGCTGCCCGCGATCACCGTCAGCACCGCCGCGACATCAGCCACGCTGCGCCCCATGGGCCCGGGCGTATCCTGAGTGTGGCTGATCGGCACGACATAAGTGCGCGAAACAAGCCCCACTGTCGGCTTGATGCCGACAAGCCCATTGATCGACGACGGGCAAACCACCGAGCCATCGGTTTCCGTGCCAATGGTGATCGCCGCCAAACTCGCCGCCGCCGCCGCGCCCGAACCGGAGGAGGAGCCGCACGCATTGCGATCGAGCGCGTACGGATTGCGCGTCAGCCCGCCCGCCGCGCTCCAGCCGCTGATCGAGTTCGACGCGCGAATATTGGCCCATTCCGACAAATTGGTTTTGCCCAGGATCACCGCGCCGGCTTCGCGCAAGCGCGCCACCAAAGGCGCGTCGCGCCCGGAATTGTTGTTGGCCAAGGCCAGCGAGCCGGCCGTCGTGGCGTTGTCAGCGGTCTCGATGTTGTCCTTGATCAGCACCGGCACGCCGTGCAGCGGCCCACGCACCTGGCCCGCCGCGCGCTCGGCGTCCAACGCCCGCGCTTGCTCGAGCGCATTTGGGTTGAGGGCGATGACACTGTTGAGTGTTGGCCCGGCATCGTCGATCTCGGCGATCCGCGCCATGTACGCTTGGACAAGGCCTTCGCTTGTCACAGCGCCGGAGGTCATGTCCGCCTGCAATTGCGCGATGGATTTTTCCGCTACGTCATAGCTCGGTGCGGCCGGCGCGCACGCCGCCATCGCCAGCACGGCCAAAGCCGCCAACATCGAACGCATCATAAACCCCCAAACCCGCTCATGGGCCCCGCTCAAGGCGGGCGGGGATTTGTCGGCGCTCGGCCGGTTTTTGTCGATGGGTTAGAAGGCGCCCGCTTCGGTTTTTAGGCTTTCGGGATACTCGTCCTGAACCGGCGCATAGCTTTCGTCGGTGTCGTAACTCTGATCGGCGAACGCGTCGCCGGATTCCTCGTCTGCGAAATCGTCGGCCGCGTAAGCGTCCAGGATTTCCTCCTGCCGCAGCGAAACCGTCTGAACGTCGTCTTGCCCGCTGCGGGCCTCGCGCGGCGTCCAAGCTTCCAACGGTGCGCCATTGTCGAAAGAGGAAGGCTGCGTCCACGACGCCTCGGAATAGGTTGCTTCGGAAGAGTTCGGATCTTCGTGCGGCTGCGGCGCGAAAGCGTACTGGTATCCGTAATCGGGCGAGCGGACGCTTGGATTGTTCTCGTCGGCGTAGCCAAAACCGCCGGTGAGCATGAACCCGGTTCCAGCCATTGCCGAACCGAACACGAAGACAAATGCGCCTGCGGCTACGAGCGCTTTCTGCGCGATGGGGCGGTCTTCCAGCATCTTGCGTGCTCCGTATCAATTGACAGCGCGTCAACCAGGGCTCGCCGCTAAATGTTCCCGCCGTGACGGGAACCGTAATTTTGGGCGCGGCGTTTGCGGGCTATGACGGATAAAGAGGAATTCGCGGCGGTGCGGGCGCGCGCCTACGAGATCGCGGATACCGGCCGCTGTGCGGACTGGGCGGCGCTGAGCGCTGAGTTGCTGGCCGAGGGGCGGCCCGAGCGTTTCGTCAAAAGTCTAGGCGCCGACGCGCTTACCCAGGTCATGCTTCGCAACTGCATCGCCCAAGCGCGGGAGCGCCTGTAGCGCCAAGGGCCGTGTCAGCGTCCGGTCTGGCCGCGGTGGCGCAACTTGGCGTCCGCCAGCACGCAAGCCAGCATCGCCTCCGCCACCGGCGCCGCCCGAATGCCGACGCAGGGATCGTGGCGTCCGGTGGTTGAAACCTCTGCGTTTTGCCCTGCGGTATCGATCGTGCGGCGCGCCGTCAGGATTGAACTCGTTGGCTTGGTGGCGATGCGCGCGACGATGGTTTGCCCCGTTGAAATGCCGCCGAGTACGCCGCCCGCGTTGTTGGTCAGGAATGTGGGTCCGTTATTGCCGGCGCGCATTTCGTCGGCGTTCTCAACACCGGTCAAAGCCGCCGCGGCGAAGCCCGCGCCAATCTCAACGCCCTTCACGGCGTTGATGCTCATCAGCGCGCCGGCGATTTCCGCGTCGAGCTTGCCATAGACCGGCGCGCCCCAACCCGCAGGCACGCCCTCGGCGTGCACCTCAACGACCGCGCCAACCGAATTGCCGTCCTTGCGCGTGGCGTCGAGCAAAGCTTCCCATTGCTGTGCCGCGTCAGCGTCGGGGCTCCAGAACGGATTGTTCTCCGTCTCGTCCCAATTCCAGCGTGCGCGATCGATCGCCACCGCGCCGATCTGCACCAGGGCTGCGCGAATGCGGATATCTTCACCCAGCACGCGCCGCGCCACCGCGCCTGCCGCCACCCGCGCCGCCGTTTCACGCGCAGATGATCGTCCGCCGCCGCGATAGTCCCGTAGGCCATATTTTGCGTCGTACACATAATCGGCGTGGCCAGGCCGATAGAGGTCGCGAATCTCCGCGTAATCCTTTGAGCGTTGATCCGTGTTCTCGATCAGCAGCGAGATTGGCGCGCCGGTCGTGAGCGGCCCGCCCGTGCGGTCGTCCTCGAAAACGCCGGACAGGATCTTCACCTCATCGGCCTCGCGCCTTTGGGTGACGAAGCGGCTCGTGCCGGGCTTCCTGCGATTCAGCCAAAACTGAATATCGGCCACGCTGATCGGCAGGCCCGGTGGGCATCCATCGACCACGCACCCAAGCGCCGGCCCATGGCTCTCACCCCAAGTCGTAACGCGGAAAAGGTGGCCAAACGTGTTGTGCGACATGGCCGCTAGCTAGTGGCAGAAGCCGGCGCGGGGAGCAATCAATAGGCTTAACGCGACGAATTAGCTTTCGCAGCGCGCCATGCCGTCAAGCGCCGCTTCGATCACCGGCCGTGCCTCGCTCTCACGCATATGCGCCAAATCCTGCAGCGTGCGCGTACGCCCCGCCTCGCGCGCCACCAAATAGCCGACATAATACGCGAACCGCGGCGGCAGTCCCTCGAGGCTCGCTTGGCCCAGAAACAACGGTGCGTAATCCTCGCGCGCGTCAGACCCGAGCCGCGAACGCACCGCGCACACCGCCGCCGCGAGGTTGGCATCCACTTCCGGCCGGATCGGACGCGGCATCGTCAGGCCCATCTGCGCGTCCGTTGCGCCCGGATTGAGCCGTTCGGACACGTAGACCGCCAAGCCCTCGCGCCACAGCCCGCACCGCACTTCATCACAAGTGTCGAAGAACTGGCCGTGATAGACGTGGAACAATTCGTGCTGGAAGAACGGCCGTTCGTCGCCCGGCGTATAGAGGCGCGCCATTACGTCGGCGCCGAACACCATGTAGCGCTTGCCGTCGATGGTGCGGATGCCGCCATCCATCTCGCCGACGCTGTGCAGCAGATAGATGTCGCCGATCGGCGCAAGGTCAGGGAAGGTGCGCATGAAATCCGCGCGCGCCGGCGCAAGCATCGCCTCAAACCCAGCCGCGGTCGTCTCGTAGCGCGGGCGCAATTGCGCAAAGCCTTCAAACGAGCGCGCGATCAGCCCGTTATAAACCTCCGCCGTCGCGAAGGAGCGTACGCGCTCAGTATCGTAAAATCCGGGAAACAGCGGCGCCATCTCCGCCTTGAACGCCTCCACGCGCGCAGCACTCTCCATGCCCTGGGTGCGATCGTAGAAGGCCGCATATTCCTGCGTCAGGTCGATCAATGTGAACGGCGGCGGTGTTGTCGCGTCCGGCGTCGGCGCGCTCTGACACGCCGCCAACACGCACGCCAACGCCGCAACGATCAACCGCATGCTTCCCTCCAAGCCGCTTATGACACGGATGCGCTCGCGCGCGCGTCCAGATGCGCGACATTCCCCTGGCCATCGCCTATATGCGACGAAACACGGAGCATCCCTTGGCCGGCGACGATCTCATCCCTCCATCTCCAAAATACGACCCGAACGCGCCGCCACCGCCGGACGATGCGGCCTTCTTCGCCGAATCCGAGCCGTTTCGGCTGTTTGAACGCTGGCTCGCCGACGCAAAGGAGAAGGAGCCCAACGACGCCAACGCCATGGCGCTCGCCACTGCGGACGCAACCGGCGCGCCTGACGTGCGCATGGTGTTGCTGAAGGGCGTCGATCCGGCGGGCTTTGTGTTTTACTCCAACGCCGAAAGCGCCAAGGGCCAGCAACTCTCCGCCAATCCACGCGCCGCACTCTGCTTCCACTGGAAAAGCCTCCGCCGCCAAATCCGCGTGCGCGGCCGCATCGAACCCGCAAGCGATGCCGAGGCCGACACGTATTTCCAAAGCCGCGACCGTGGCGCGCGTCTCGGCGCGTGGGCCAGCGACCAATCGCGTCCGCTGCCCGATCGTCTCGCGCTCGAAAAGCGCATCGCCGAATTCGCGCTGAAATACGGCCTGGGTGAGGTGCCGCGCCCGGCGCATTGGCGCGGCTGGCGGCTTGTTCCGCTGGCGATCGAATTCTGGCGCGACCGCCCGTTCCGCTTACATGACCGGCTTCAGTTCACCCGCGAAACGGCCGCCGGCGCATGGAGCAAGCAGCGCCTCTATCCGTAGAATCCACACCTTTAACTTTTCATTCAACCGACACAGTGGACCGCTAGAGCCGTACGCACGCGGAGGCGGGCATGCGCGGTATTCAAGCAGCGACAGCGGCGGTTCTCATCCGGGCGCTTCCGATGGAAGCGGCCGGCGCGCGCCCGCGCTTGCTTCCGCAGGGTGAGCGCGGCGCTGACAAAGCCATGCTCGACCGCGCCGCCATCGGCATCGTCCGCGCCGCCATCATCGTTTCGCTCTGGCCGCCGACGCGCCAGTGCCTGATCGCCGCCAGCTACACCGCACCGCGTCCGGCCGAGTTCGGCGCCCGCGCGCTGCAGCGCCGGATCGCCAACGCATTCGGCGCGAAGTTCGCCGAGGCGCCGACCGCGGCCCAACCCAAGCTTCGCCGGGCGGCCTGAAAAGCTTTACCTGCGCGCGTCGGCCTGCATAAATCCCTGCAACAACAGAATAGGGAGAGCCCAAGCCATGCTCGGACTCATGCAGGACTGGCCGCTGACGGTCGATCGCATTCTCGACCACGCGAAAACCGCTTTCCCGCGCCGCGAAATCGTCACCC
The DNA here is from genome assembly GCA_000974665.1 of alpha proteobacterium U9-1i. NCBI lineage: Bacteria > Pseudomonadati > Pseudomonadota > Alphaproteobacteria > alpha proteobacterium U9-1i. The sequence goes on from BBSY01000002.1 coordinate 1,934,110, forward strand.
GCTCAATCGAGGGCCCGCTGTCGCGGACGACCTACGCCAACGTTTGGCGGCGCGCCAAGCAGGTGTCGAACGCGCTGGCCGAGCGCGGCATCGGCAAGGGCGACCGCGTCGCCACGCTCGCCTGGAACACCGAGCGGCACCTGGAAGCCTGGTACGGCACCATGAGCATGGGCGCCGTCCTGCACACGCTCAACCCGCGCCTCTTTCCCGAACAAATCGCCTGGATCGCCAACCACGCCGAAGACAAGATCATCTTCTTCGACACGACGTTCGCACCGATCATCGAAAAGATCGCCCCTGGCCTCCAGCACACAAAATTGTTCGTGGCGCTGACCGATCACGACAATCTGCCGAAGGCGAACATCCCCAACATGATCGCCTACGAGGACTTCATCGCCGGCCACGCGCAGGAGGCGCAATGGGGCGGCTTTGACGAAAACACCGCGTGCGGCCTCTGCTACACGTCGGGCACGACGGGCGAGCCGAAGGGCGTTCTCTACTCGCACCGCTCCAACGTCATCCACGCCATGGCCGCCAACCAGACCGACGTCTTCGGTTGCGGCGCCAATGACGTCGTGCTGCCAGTCGTGCCGATGTTCCACGCCAATGCCTGGGCGATCGGCTTCGTCGCGCCGATGTGCGGGGCAAAGCTGGTGATGCCGGGCGCAAAGCTCGACGGCGCCAGCGTCTATGAATTGCTGGAGAGCGAGAAGGTCACCTTCACCGCCGCCGTGCCCACCGTGTGGCTCATGCTCTTGAACCATCTGCGCGAAAACAATCTGAAGCTCACGACATTGAAGCGCGTCGCCATCGGCGGCTCGGCCATTCCGGAAATGGTGCTGCGCGCGTTTGAGGAAGATTACGGCGTCGAAGTCATCCACGCCTGGGGCATGACCGAGATGAGCCCGATCGGCACCATCGGCAAATTGCTGCCCGACCATTACGAAATGGATCACGACGCGCGGATGAAGGTGAAACTGAAGCAGGGCCGGGGCCTCTTCACCGTCGACATGAAAATCGTCGACGACGCAGGCGTTGAGAAACCGCATGACGGCAAAGCGTTCGGCCGCTTGCTCGTGCGTGGGCCCGCCGTGTCGCGCGCCTATTTCAAGCAAGCCGGCGCGCGCAATGACAAAGGCGAATGCCTGGAGCCGTGCGGCTTCTTCGACACCGGCGATGTCGCCACACTCGATGAACTCGGCGTGATGCAGATCACCGACCGCGCCAAGGACGTGATCAAATCCGGCGGCGAATGGATCAGTTCGATCGATATCGAGAATATCGCTGTCGGCGCCGAAGGCGTCGCCAACGCCGCCGTCATCGGCATTGCCCACCCCAAATGGGACGAACGCCCGCTGCTGATCATCGAGCCCAAGCCGGGCGCGACACCCACGAAGGAGCAATTGCTCGCCTTCCTCGAAGGCAAGATCGCCAAATGGTGGACGCCGGACGATGTGGTCCTTGTCGAAAAAATCCCGCTCGGCGCCACCGGCAAAATCAACAAGCTCGCACTGCGCGAGACCTTCAAAACCTACGCCTTCCCCAGCACGCAAGCCGCGGAATAGCGCCACACATGAGCGCGTGCGCCCGCCCTCCCTCGATGGGAGGGCCGCGCGGAGCGCGCGGGGAGGGTGAGGCCCGCGACGTTGCCGGGATAGCCTCATGCGGCTCGCCTTCATCGTCGCGCGCGCACCTCCTCCGGCCGCCTCCGCTGCGCTACGGCGGCCACCTCCTCCATCGAGGAGGAGGGCGCCATAACCTGCCGGTTTCGCGCCCTCTATCCCGCGCCCGCGCCAACAAAATCCGCGCACTAGCCCAAACAATCCGACCGATCCGGCGTCCGCGTTACACTCGCGCGCAGCAAACATGGATCAAAGCCCGTTCCCTCCAAACTTCGACGCGCCCGTCGAAACCGAACAGACCCCGCTCGACCAACTCTGGGAAGCGGCGCGGTATTACATTCACTGCGCTTACGTGATGTTCGGCGGCCCGCAAAAGCTCGCCGAACAAAGCTATCTCTCGCGCAAGGATCACAAACACTGCAGCGATTGGCTCTATCGCTGCGAAGAATTGATGCGGCGCTTGATCTTCATTCACGCGCTGCGTTTCTTCTGGATCGCGATGCCCAAAACCAAGCCGCGACCATTTCCCATCAGCTATTCATACGAAACCAAAAGCCTCGCGTTCGATCCCGAAAACCCGCGCCAATGGCGTGTTTCGTTCGATTTGAACGCATCTCCTCTTGGACCGCCGGCGTCCCCGCCGGCCAGCACCAACTCTTCTGAACAAAGCGCCGGCCGGCGAGACGCCGGCGGTCCAAGTGAAACCGCGCCCGTGCTTTGCTGCACAGCGCTCGCACGCCGCCTCGAAGCTTTGCGCCGCGCCGCACTCAACCCCTTACACGTCACCATGCGCCTGATGCGCATTCTGCAACGCCGCCAAAACGTCGCCGCGCTCGCGCACAAACTCGCGCAACCAACGCGCAGCTTCCGCGCCAAGAACACCAAACCCGGCGATCTCGCGATCGTCGACGTCATCCGAGAGCTGCTGCCCGCGTTCGAAGCGTGGCGCCAACGCTACGCCCCCGAAACGCCCGCGCTCGCGCTCGACACAAGTTAACGCCCGCACGCGCGCCGACCGCACAAACCTCCAACGCCAACGCGTTGCGAGGCTCAATGTGCTGCGCGGAAACAAACCTAACGCGGAACCCTCCCCTGGAGGGGGAGGGCAGGGAGGGGTGAGAGCGTAGAGCGCAACGTTTCAGCAAATGCGACGCGCAGCACATCACAACGGAGAAGCGCCGCTCACCCTCCTCCTCCTTACCTCCTCCCCTCCAGGGAGGAGGAGCCTCGACGTCCCACCTGTCCAATCCAAAGCGCAAAAACCCTCCCTTGCAGGGAGGGCTCATCGCTCCGTTCATCCGTTGAGCGCTAAGCCGCGCGCGCCAATCGATATTCGCTATCGATCGTCAGTTCGCCGCCGGTGCTTTGCACCATGCCGAGGTGCACGAGGCGGATCATGTGCGCGAGCACCGAATGGCACGCGGCCGGGTGCAAATTCTTGTTCACGCTCGCATAAAGGATCGGCACGATGTCCTTGATCCGCGTCTGTCCGAGACGCAATTGCGCGAGGATTTGCGCTTCGCGCGCCATGCGGTGATCGATATAAGCCTGCACGAACGGGCGCACCTCGCGCACCGGCGGCCCGTGCGTCGGCCAAAGCGTCGCGTAATCGCGGTCGCGCACTTTCTCGAGGCTTTGGATGTAGCTCGTCATCTCGCCATCAGTCGGGCTGATCACGGTGGTGGACCAGCCCATGATGTGATCGCCTGGGAAGAGCGCGTTCTCTTCCTTCAGCGCATAGGCCATGTGGTGGGTGGTGTGGCCCGGTGTGAACACCGCTTCGATGGTCCAGCCTGGACCAGAAAACGTATCGCCGTCCTCGATCTTCACGTCCGGTGTGAAGTCGAGATCGTCACCCGCTTCGAGCCGAATTTCCGAATGGCTCGAAATCACCGGCAGCCCACACGCATAAACTTTGGCGCCCGTCGCCTCCGCCAGCGGATGCGCAGCGGGGCTGTGATCCATATGGCCATGGGTGACGAAAATATGCGTGACGCGCTCGCCTTTGACGGCGTTCAGCAGCACGTCGAGATGTCCTGGCTGATCGGGGCCTGGGTCGATCACCGCCACTTCGCCTTGGCCGATGATGTAAACGCCAGTGCCGCGATAGGTGAAGGGCCCCGGATTGTTGGCCACGACGCGCCGGATCAGCGGGCTCACCTGATCGGGCACGCCGTACTCGAACGCCATTTCCGTTATGAACGGGATCGCCATGCGCACTTGCCTCAATCAATTCTGATTAGTCGGCCCACGAATGTAGGCGCCGAATGCTTCGGCGAGGATGTGCGCGGCCTTCAGCTTGTCCGGCAAGTTCAATGCGATGGGCGGCCCCATATCGGTTTTATTTGCGTCCACGATATACAATTTGCCGTCATTGCGGTCGCGGAGCACGTCCACGCCGCCCCAGTCCAAGCCAATCGCCCGCGTGAACGCGCCGATTTTTTCAATCTCCGCCGCACTGAATACGCTCTCAGGCGTCGTCAGCATCACTTCGGAATTCGTATTGAGGAAGCGTTTGGATACAGGCCGTCGCTTGATGAACGTCACGATCGCTTTACCGCCGATCGTGCAGGTGCGCAGATCGTCGACGTGATCCAGGTCGATGCCGCGGTTGTCGATCACGCGCTGATAGGAGCGCCCGGGCTGGGCCGGCGCCGGGCATTGAATGATGCGCCCGTCATGGGCCGCGTTCAGCTCCGACTTCTCAACTGCTTGCCCAGTGTAATGCGCTGGATCGACGGCGAGCTGGTAACCGAACACGTCCTCGAATGCGCGCGCCACGCGCGACTTGGAAACGTCGCTGCAGCCAAAATTGATCAGCCGCGCACCAGGTTTCAGCCACAGCGGCGCTGGGTTTGGGCTGTACGTGCTGTCTTGAAACTGCATCACCACGTCGGCCTGGGCCGGATCCTTGGCAAGCTTGGCGCCCGCAAGCCGCGACACAGACCAGATCAAATACCAGGGCCGCGCGCGCTCCGGCGTGAAGGCGATGGTGAACGGCGCGCCGATCGGCTTGGTGGCTTTGATGGTGAAGAAGTAGCGGAACCAGTCGCGCACGTCCGCCAGCACCGCCGGCGTATACGGCACGCGCGCGCCCGTGGAGCGCACGGTGAGCGCGGTTGGGCCGAACTCGAAGTCCCGAAGCCATATCGGACCTTCAGTGCGGAACGACCGCGGAGTGACCTCTGCTTCCATCGCGCGGTTAACTCCGTTCCCCGCGGCCCGCCGGTTGCATCAGGCTCATCATGGCGCTCGCAATTAATCTCTGCATGTTCACGCTCGATCGGGTCCGCACAATATTGCTCGCCCTGTCCTTGATCGTGATGTTGAAGACCGCCTGGGTGCTTAGCGCCCACGCCATCCTTGGTTATTGACCCGGCGCAAGCTGTACGAGCGCCCCGCGCGTCCCGCTCAGATCGTATCCCGCCTTGCCCGCCAAGGCGACGAGTTCATCCGGGCTCAGGCTCCCCTGGAGGGCCTGGGCCATGGCCCACGCCGTTACAGACCGCGTCCCGGTTCGGCAATAGGCCAGGACAGGCCCAGGCGCATCTTCGATCACTTGCGCAGTCGCTGCGACCACCCCGGGAGGCGGGGGCATGACGAAGGGGAGCGCCTGGTAGGCGATTCCCGCGGCCTCGGCGGCGGCCTTCATTTCGGTGCCAGAGGCTTGTTCGGCCGACTCACCCTCAGGCCGATTGTTGATGACGAGCTTGATTCCAAGGGCCGCAGCCTCGGCCATATCGACCGGAGACAGTTGCGACGCGACGAAAAAGTCAGGCGTGACTTGGCGAATATTGCTCATGCGTCGGCCACGTTGACACGGCTTGCGGAGGAAGCAAGGTTCCGCCCGTTGCCGCTTCGGCGCCTCGGGACGTTTGGATGCTTGCTCTCGCCACACGCCGCCTGATCGCAGCGCTGCCAACGCTCTTCTTTATCATCGCCGGCGCCTTCTTCCTGATGCACATGGCGCCGGGCGGGCCGTTCACGAAGGAGCGGCAGATGCCGCCCGAGATCGAGCGGCGGCTGCTGGCCGAGTACAACCTCGACTTGCCGGTCCACGAGCAGCTCTTCCACTATTTGGGCGATCTGGCGCAGGGCGATCTCGGCCCGTCCATGACCTACAAGGACAAGAACGTCATCGACATCATCGCCGAAGGCGCGCCCACCAGCGCCATGCTCGGCCTGAGCGCGATGGGATTGGCGCTCTTCATCGGCGGCGCGCTCGGCATAGTCGGCGCCCTGAACCAGAACCGCGGGCTGGACTTTCTCGTCATGGCGCTTGCGATCCTCGGGGTCTGCCTGCCGCCGCTCGTGATGGGGCCGGTGATGCAGCAGCTGTTCGGCGTGCAGCTCCACTGGCTGCCGACAGGCGGGCTCTACCGCGACGAATTCCGCTTCGAGTATCTGTTTTTGCCAGTGCTGACATTGTCGCTGCCGATGATCGCCATCATCTCGCGGCTGATGCGCGCTTCGATGATTGAAGCAATGCGTTCGAATGCGATCCGCACAGCGCGCGCCAAAGGTTTGCCCGAGTTGCGTGTCATTCTGCGGCACGCTCTGCCAATCGCACTCTTGCCGATCGTTTCCTACGCCGGCCCAGCCCTCGCCGGCGTGATGGCGGGCTCGTTCGTAATCGAGACGGTTTATCAGCTGCCGGGCATCGGCAAGCAATTTGTCCTCGCCGCCCAGCAGCGGGATTATACTTTGGTGATGGGCGTCGTGCTCGTCTATTCGATCCTGATCATCTTTCTCAACCTGGCCGCGGACCTTCTCTACCGCGTGCTCGATCCGAGGTCGCGCACGCCATGACCGACCCAACCATTGGCGAAACGCCAACCGATGCCGCCGCGCTCACAAAGGGGCGTTCGCTCTGGGAGGATGCGCGCCGGCGTTTGATGCGCAACCCCGCCGCGGTGGCGAGCCTCTATGTCGTGTCGCTGCTGGTGCTGCTCGCCGCGTTTGGGCCGATGCTGTGGGTGCATAACGTCGAGGACATATTCCGCGAGCGCGTGGGCATCGCCCCAACCTTTGAGCATATGCACCTTTTGGGCACCGACACCGAAGGCCGCGATATGGTCGCGCGGCTGTTGTTCGGCCTGCGCATCTCGCTGCTCGTGGGCTTGGCCGCCACAGTGGTCGCGCTGACAATCGGCGTGCTCTATGGCGCCATCGCAGGCTTCCTCGGCGGTGTGGTGGATGAGGTGATGATGCGCTTCGTTGATGCGCTTTACGCCATCCCGTTCATCTTCTTCGTCATCATGCTGATGACGGTGATCCAAACGCCGGATCCGTTTCTGAAGCTCATGCTCATCTTCCTCGCCATCGGCGCGGTGGAATGGCTCACCATGGCGCGGATCGTGCGCGGGCAGACGATCGCGCTTCGCAAGAAGGAATTTGTGGAAGCCGCGCGCGCCGCCGGAGCTCAGCCGCTGCAGATCGTGCTCCGCCACATCGTGCCCAACGTGCTGGGGCCAGTGGTGGTGTTCGCGACTTTGAACATCCCGGTGATCATCCTGGCCGAGAGCTTTCTCTCGTTCATCGGTCTGGGCGTGCAGGAGCCGCTGACGTCGCTAGGCGCCCTGATCTCACGTGGCGTCGCCCAAGCGCAGGCCCCATGGATGCTGGCCGCGCCCGCAGCGATGATGCTGATCACGCTGCTGGCGCTCAACTTCTTGGGCGACGGTCTGCGCGACGCGCTCGACCCGAAGGAACGCTGACATGAGCGGATTTTGGACCAACCGACGCAATCTTCTCGCCGGCGCCGCTGGCGTAGGTGCGGCGTCTTCGCTGGGCGCGTGTGCGTCCTCACGCATCATCGGCTTCGACAAGGCCAAGAAGACGCTCGACATCAATAACGCGGGCGAACCGCTTTCGCTTGATCCGCACAAGGCGTCCGGCACCTGGGAAAACAACATCATCGGCAACATGTTCATCGGCCTCGTCACCGAGAACGCCAAGGCCGAGCCAATTCCCGGCATGGCGGAGCGCTGGGAGGTGAGCGAGGACGGTCTCACCTGGACCTTCTTCCTACGCGAAGCTGTATGGTCTGACGGTGAAGCCTGCGATGCGCATGATTTCGAGTATGCGTTCCGGCGCATTCTCGATCCGGCGAACCTGGCCGAATATGCGTCCATCCTTTATTCGATCAAAAACGCGGTCGCCGTGAACAATGGCGATCTGCCGCCGGATCAGGTTGGCGTCACCGCGCTCGACGATCGCACGCTGGAAATCCGCCTTGAGCATCCAGCGGGCTACCTCCCGCAAATACTGAAGCACTACACCGCTTATCCGGTGCCCAAGCACAAGATCGAGCAATTCGGCGATCAATGGGTGAAACCCGAGAACATCGTCGTCAACGGGCCATATACGCTGCAGAAATGGTGGTCCAATTACATGGTCCACCTCGTGCGCAACCCGAGCTTCTGGGAGAACGATCAAGTTGTTCTGGAAGAGCTGTATTTCTACCCGTCCACCGATGTGAACGCCGCCGCGCGCAAGGTGCAAAGCGGGGAGTGCGGTTGGTCCAACCGCTTTCCCTCCAACCAGGTCGAGACGTTGCGCACCGAGTTGCCCGGCTTCGTTCGTGTCGCGCCGTTCCTCACTTGCATCTATTTTTCGTTCAACACGACGCGCGCGCCGTTTGACGATCCCCGCGTGCGCAATGCGCTCGCCATGTCGCTTGACCGCGAATTCATCGCAACGCGCATCTACCTCACTGGTGAAACCCCCGCGTACTCGTTCGTACCGCCGGGCATCGCCAATTATCCGCAAGGCGGTGCGCGTTATCCCTGGGCCGATCGCCCGCTGGCCGAACGGCGCGTCGAAGCAGAGCGTTTGTTGCGCGAAGCCGGGTTCGGGCCGGACAATCCGCTGCGCGTCGAGTATTCGCACCGCAACACCAGCGACAATCCGCGGGTCGCTGTCGTCGTGCAGAACGATTGGGGTCAGATCGCGCCGTGGGTGATTGTCGAATTGCGCGGTACGGAAACGCAAATCCACTACGCCAATCTGCGCTCCAAAAATTATCAAGTGGGCGATGGCGCCTGGGTCGCGGATTACAACGACGCCAAAACCTATTTGACGCTATGCGAAACCCAAACCGGTGCGCAGAATTATTCCGGCTACTCAAATCCAACCTATGACGCGCTGATGCGCCAATCGGATTTCGAGCCGGATGTCGTGCGCCGCGGCGAGATCATGGCGCAGGCCGAGCAAGTGATGCTCAACGACGCGCCGATCTGCATGAGCGTATTCCAGGTCTCGACCAACCTCGTTCACCCCGATCTCACCGGTTACGAGGACAATCTGGAAGACATTCACCGCGCGCGGTGGTTTGGGATTAAAGCTTAGAACGCGCCGCCCGCTTCGCTTGCGCCGATGGCTTTCAGAGCGAACGCGAAGTTCAGCGCTTCTTCCTTCAGCGAGTCAAAGCGACCGGCGGCGCCCGCATGACCGGCGGTCATGTTGGTTTTGAGCAGGATAGGACGTGTGCTCGTGGTGTGCGTGCGCAACTTCGCCACCCATTTCGCAGGCTCCCAATAGGTCACGCGCGGATCGGTGAGGCCAGCGGTGGCGAGGATCGCGGGATAGGCCTTGGCCTCGATGTTGTCGTAAGGGGAGTAAGAAATCATGTAATCGTAATCGTCGGCGTTCTCGATCGGATTGCCCCATTCGGGCCATTCCGGCGGCGTCAGCGGCAAGCTCGCGTCGCTCATCGTCGTGATAACGTCCATGAACGGCACTTCGGCGATCACGCCGGCCCAGAGGTCTGGGCGCATGTTGACGCCGCCGCCAACAAGCAATCCGCCCGCCGAACCGCCTTGGCACACCATGGCGCCCGCGCGTGAATAATTCTGCCGCACCAATTCTTCGGCAACGGCGATGAAATCGGTGAATGAGTTGCGCTTGGCGCGTTTGCGACCGTCGAGGAACCAGCCGTAGCCCATCTCGGTGCCGCCGCGCACATGGGCGATGGCGTAGATCCAGCCGCGATCAACGAGGCTTAAGCGCCGGATCGAAAAATCCGCTTCCGTGGCCCAGCCATAGGCGCCGTAACCGTAGAGCAGCAGCGGGGCGGAGCCATCGAGCGGCGTGTCGCGCTTCATCAGCACCGTGACAGGAACCTGCTTGCCGTCGGTCGCCGGCGCGAAGAAGCGGCGCACTTGGTAATGCGACGGATCGTGCCCAGACGGCACCTCCTGCGTCTTGCGCAAAATGCGCGTACGTGTCGCCATGTCGTAGTCGAACCATTGCACCGGCGTCGTCGGGCTCTCGTAGTAAAAGCGCGTCGTCGCGGTGGCGTATTCAAAGCCGAAAACTGGCTCCACCCAGTAGGCCGCTTCGTCGAACGCAACCTCGTGTTCCCCGCCCGCGCGATCCCGCACGGCGATACGCGGCAAAGCATTGACGCGCTCGTGGCGCACCAAATGATTCTCGTACGCCGTCAGCATCATGATGTAGCGGCCCGGCTCATGGGCGATGAACTCGCGCCAATTGGCTTTCCCGGTGGCGCCTTCGGCGCACGTCATCACTTTGAAGTCGATCGCGCCGTCGGCATTGGTGAGCACGTGCCAGCGGTCGTTCCAATGTGTCGGCGTGTAGATGACGCCCGCGGCGCGCGGATGGAATAGCGTCGGCGCCGCAGTGGGCGTCGCGGCTGGAATGTAGCGCACTTCCGTCATTTCCTGATTGCCGGAGCTGATCAGGATGAAGGCTTCGCTCTCGGTCACATCTGGCGAGAGGAACATGCCTTCGTCGGCTTCTTCGTAGACAACCACATCTTCTGCGCCTCGCGCGGGGCGGCGCATGATGCGGGCCGGGCGGCCGTTCTCGTCGCGATACGTCCAAAAGATGAATTGCGAATCCGGCGACCAGACGAAATCGCCATAACCGTCGGTGATGGGTGACGCGAGCACCTGGCCGGTCGCTAAATCCTTTACGTAAATCGTGTGAATTTCCGAACCCTGCTCATCGGCGGAGTACGCAAACAAGGAATGATCCGGCGCGTGTTCGGCTTGCGCGATTTTGTAGAAGGCTTTGCCGGCGGCGAGGTCGTTGACATTGATCAGGATCTGTTCGCCGTCGTTGCGGCCGCGTGGGCGACGCGCGTAGATCGGATACTGCTGGCCCGTTTCAAAGCGGCTATAATATTCCCAATCGCCATCGGGCTTTGGCACGCTTGAATCGTCTTCCTTGGTGCGTCCGCGCATTTCCTGGAAGATCGTTTCCTGCAAGGCCTTCGTCGAATGCAGCATGCCGCGCATATAGGCGTTTTCGGATTCGAGATGCTCACGGATGTCGGCGCGCAGCAGCGAGGGGTCGCGCATCACGTCTTGGTAGTTCTCGTCGCGCATCCAAGCGTAGTCATCGACGCGCGTACGGCCCAATTGCTCGAAGGTGAACGGCTCGCGACGGGCGACGGGCGGGGTGGTGGTCATCTGGCCATCCGATGAGCAAGCTGGAAGGAGAGCGAACGCGGGAAGCGCAATGCCAGCCCGGAGCATGTCGCGGCGATTCATGTAAGCCCCCTGGTGCGATTGCGGATGCTAGCGGGGGTGGCGGAGGGCGCCTAGGTGAGGCGGATCAGGAGCCCCGTAGCGTCGTCGCTTTTCTTGAATCGCGGATGCGAGGCGCCTCCAGAGTCCGCATTTTCAATGGCGCGCAATTCGCGGCCGAGTTCCTGCAGGCCCTTGTCGAGCGCCGCCTGCACCAAAGCGCTGGGCGTGTAGGCGTCGTAACGGTCAGTGAGTGCGGAGAGGCCGTCTGTCATCAACAGGATGTGCGCTGGGCGTTTCAAGACGAAGGCCCAAGCGCGCGCATGCTGGGCGCATGCAGCGTCGAGCGAGAACGTCCAAACGCCGCCGCCGCCGTTTTGCGTGTCGCGCATACGGCGCAACATCTCGATGGTGTTGGCGCGCTGGAGCAGCGGCTTATCCTTATCGGTTTGCTGCGCCGCCAGCGCGCTCTCGTCGTCGGCGGCGTCTTCATGGGCGCCGGCTACGAATGCGGCGCCGTCGGCGCCGAGCGCGAAGATGCGGCAATCGCCAAGGTCGACGCCCTCGATGCCGTCCGAGGATTCTTGGGCCATCAGCATCGAGGCGATCGGGCGCTTCCAGCGTTCGTCGGGCATGGCTCCGGCCAGTCGCAGAAATTCCTCGCGTGCGCCCTGGCTCGCGGCGCGGATCGCGTCGCGGAGCGGAGACGCCGCCGCATTGAACAATTCGCGATTGGCGCAATGGGCCACCCAGGCGACGTCGGACGCCCAGCCGGTCAAAGGCTTGTCGTGCAGGTCGGTCGCGCCATCGATCACCCACGCACGGCCAGCCGTAAAACCGGCGGTGTCGTCGTTCTGTTTGGCGCGATCGCCGGCCAGCGAGATGGCTTCGACAAGGGTGAACATCTTATTCGGGGTACAGGAGGCCGATGTTTTCAGCGACGCAAGCGGGCCGTTCCTGGCCCTCTACCTCAATCGTGCACTGATTGATGATTTGATAGGCCCCAGCGCGTTGTTCGCAAGACAGCAGCTTCACCCGCATGCGAATGCGCGAGCCCACCGGCACCATGTTGGTGAAGCGAACTTTGTTGGAGCCGTAATTGATGCCGCGCGAGACGCCTTTATAGGCGACGACGTTCTTGGCCAGCATCGGAATCAGCGACACCACCAGAAAGCCATGGGCGATCGGCGAGCCGATCTCCTTGGTGGCGCGCTCGACGTCGACATGGATCCACTGGTGGTCGCCCGTCGCGTCCGCGAAACGATTGACGCGGTCCTGGGTGATTTCCAGCCAATCGGACACGCCGATCTCCTGGCCAACCAGGCCCGGGGCCTCGCTGAGTTCGAGTTCACGCATGGGGAGGTCTCCTCGTTGGGGTCGGGGTAAAGGGCGCGGGCGTGCTTGTCGAGGCGGCTAAAGCGGCCCTAGGGTGCGCCCAATGAGCCTCGACGACGCCTTGTCCGCAAAGCTTCTGGCCGCCGCGCGAAAGGCTCGGGAGAGCTCGTACGCCCCGTATTCCAACATAAATGTAGGGGCCGCCCTGCTGCTGGAGAGCGGAGAAATCGTCTCCGGGGCGAATGTGGAGAACGCAAGCTACGGCCTTACCACGTGCGCCGAACGGATCGCCATTTTCTCGGCCGTGACCAATCACCGGGCCAAGCGCTTTCGGGCGATCGCCGTCAGCGTGTTCGGCGCCCCCTCGGATACGTCCCTGGGCCCTCGCGAGGTCTCACCTTGTGGGGCCTGCCGGCAGGTGATGGCCGAGTTCATGGACGACGACGCCTCGGTGATCGTCGACGGTTCCAAAACCTATGCGCTGGGCGAACTTCTGCCGGATGCATTCCGGATCAAGTAAGTCCGTTGCATCAAGCCGCGACGCATGAAACTTATCGTCCATGCCAGCTTCGAACTCGGCGCGGCGCGGCAGAAGCCGGCGCGCCCCAGAGTACAACCAAGAGCCCCGATGGGCCGACTATTCCGACACGGACCTGCTCCAGGTCCGTGTGAAGGACCTCAAGGTCTCGTTTGAAGGGTCGTGGCTGCAATCCTGCCTAGACGGTTTACATGCTGAACTGGCCGCAAGAGGGCTGCGGATGCGCGCGCACGCGTGGCTCTCGGACGAATGGTTTAGTCCGCACGACACGCCCGGCATCGCGTTTCCGTTCTATCTCGCGCATCCGCGGCTGGCGCGGCTTGAGCGGAAGATGATGTATGAGGTGGAGGGCGGCACGCGGCGCGAGTGCATGCGCATTTTGCGGCACGAAGCGGGCCACGTGATTCAGCGCCTTTACGGCGTGCACCGGCGCAAACGCTGGCGCGACCTGTTTGGACAATCGGCCAAGCCGTACCCGGTGCACTATCGTCCGAATCCCACCAGTAAGAACTACGTCCAGCATTTGCGCCGGTGGTACGCGCAATGTCACCCGGACGAAGATTTCGCGGAGACGTTCGCGGTTTGGCTTACTCCTCGGTCCAGTTGGAAGAAGCGTTACGAAGACTGGCCGCGTGCGCTGGAAAAGCTTCGGTACGTGGACGAACTCATGGCTGAGCTTGCGAGCGCGCCAGTGCCAGCGAAAAGGCGTTTCGAAGTCGATCCAATCAAGGGGTCGTCGATCACGCTTGAGGAGCATTACGCGGACAAGATCGCGCGCTTCTCCGTGGATAAACCGCACGTTCTGGATCGCGAGCTGAAGAAGATTTTCGCCGCCGACGCAAAGGGGCCTGCGGCCTCGACGTTCGTGAAGCGCAATCACGGCGACATCCGTCGCGCGGTCTCGCGTTGGACTGGCGATTACCAATTGCCGATCGAACACGCGCTCGACGACATCACCGACCGTTGTCGTGTGCTCAAACTGCGCGCCAACGGCTCGGAGCGAAAAATGCGCCAGGAGCTGACATCTCTACTCGTCAGCCGCTTCGTGGTTGCGATGTATTCATCCTCCAGGCACCATTCCTTCGCCGTATGAAAAAGCTCCGCGTCTTAGTTCTGTGCCACCCGCAGCTGATGCCGCCGGAGTCGCTGGAAGGTTTCAGCGAGAAGGAAATCCTGTTCTGGAAAACCGAGTACGATGTCGTCACCACGCTCCGCGCGAATGGGCATGAGGTGAAGGCGCTCGGCGTTCAGTATGAGTTGCAGCCGATCCGCGACGAAGTCGACAATTGGAATCCAGATGTCGTTTTCAACCTTCTGAACGAATTCCACGGCGAAACGCTCTATTCGCAGAACGTCGCCGCCTTCCTGGAATTGTTGCGCGTGCCGTACACGGGCTGCAATCCGCGCGGCCTCGTGTTGGCGCAGGGTAAGGACACTTCGAAGAAGCTGTTGAAGTATCACCGCATCCCAGTGCCGGCGTTTGAGGTTTACCCGATCGGCCGTAAGGCCACGCGCAAGCCGGGGCGGATCAAGTATCCGATGATCGTGAAGAGCACGACCGAGGACGGCTCCTACGGTATCTCTCAGGCGTCTGTCGTTGATAGCGATGAAGCGCTCGCGGCGCGCGTGGCGTTTATCCATGAGCGCGTGAAGACGGCGGCGATCGTCGAGGAATATATCGATGGGCGCGAAATCTATGTGAGCGTGTTCGGCAATGATCGCCTGCGCGCGCTGCCGATCTGGGAGATGGAATTCTCGCGTCTGCCCGCCGGCGCGCTGCCGATCGCCACGGAGCAGGCCAAGCACAATCCGGAATACCAGGCGCGCCGTGGCGTGATCGATGGGCCGTGCGCGGGACTGGAGCCAAACGCCGAAAGCTATATCCGCGAGCTGGCGAAGCGGATTTGCCGCGCGTTGGAGCTTGACGGTTATGCGCGCATCGATTTCCGGCTGGCGCGCGATGGGACGCCCTACTTCATCGAAGCGAATCCGAACCCGGAAATCGCGCTGGGCGACGAGTTCGCGTCTTCGGCGTTGCATGACGGCATGACCTATGGGGATTTGCTGAACCGCATCTGCGCATTAGGTATCAAGCGCGCCGGAGAAGACGCCGACGCCGAATAGGGTGGTGGCGCATGAGCGAAGCCAAGACAGCGCGGGCGGTAAAAAAGCCGAAAGGCTTGACGGCGAAGGGCGCCTGCTTGTGCGGTGCGGTTGAACTCGAGATCGGTATCCCCGCGTTCTGGGCGTGGCACGATCATTCCGCGTCCAGCCGTCGTGCGCATGGCGCTGCGTATGCGACCTATGTGGGGTGTTGGCGGAGCAAGCTGCGCGTTGCGAAGGGTGCGAAGGCCATCACGCGCTTTGAGCAAAGCGGCGGCGCGCGCAGCTTCTGCGCCAAGTGCGGAACGCCTTTGATGTATGAACGCGCCGGCAGTCCGAAGATGGTCAATGTGCCGCGCGCTTTGTTCACCACCCGCACAGGGCGCGAGCCGCTTTATCATATCGGCATCGAAGAGATGCAGGACTGGGCCTACACTGGCGAACGCCTCACGCCGCTCAAAGGTTATCCCGGCGTGGTGTGGACGGGCGGTCGGAGAAAGCGCGGCGAAACAGTAGAAATGCTCTGACGAAACGTGGAGTTGCTACCGGCGGCGACACCCGTTAAGCCCCGCTGCCATGAGCCTCCACCCGACTGCTCCAGGCACTTTGGAGCTGGCCGAAGAATTCGGCCTCTCGCGCGACGAGTATGACCTGATCATTGAGAAGGTCGGCCGGCCGTTGAACGTGACCGAACTGGGCATCTTCTCGGTGATGTGGAGCGAGCATTGCTCCTACAAATCGACGCGCGCGCATCTCTCGAAATTTCCGACCAAGGCGCCGCACGTGATTTACGGGCCGGGCGAGAACGCCGGCGCGATCGACATCGGCGAAGGTTGGGCGGCGATCTTCAAGATGGAGAGCCACAACCATCCGAGCTTCATCGAGCCGTACCAAGGCGCGGCGACCGGCGTTGGCGGCATTCTGCGCGACGTGTTCACGATGGGCGCGCGGCCGATCGCGCTGATGAACGCGCTGCGTTTCGGCGAACCGGAGCATCCGAAGACGCGGCGTTTGGTCGACGGCGTGATCTCGGGCATCGCCGGCTATGGCAATTGCGTCGGCGTGCCGACGGTGGGTGGCGAGACCAATTTTGACAAACGCTACAACGGCAACATTCTCGTCAACGTGTTCTGCTTGGGCATTGCGCGGACAGACAAGATTTTCACCAGCGCCGCGAAGGGCGCGGGCAATCCGGTGGTGTATGTCGGCGCCAAGACTGGCCGCGACGGCATTCACGGCGCGACGATGGCGAGCGCCGAGTTTGACGACGACAGCGAAGCGCAGCGCCCGACGGTGCAAGTCGGCGATCCGTTCCTGGAGAAGCTGCTGATCGAAGCTTGTCTAGAATTGATGGCGACGGACGCGATCATCGGCATTCAGGACATGGGCGCGGCGGGGCTTACATCATCGTCGGTCGAAATGGCGTCGAAGGGCGAAGCGGGCATCGAGTTGGATCTCGACACCGTGCCGGCGCGCGAGACGGGCATGACGCCGTACGAATTCATGCTCTCGGAAAGCCAAGAGCGGATGTTGATGACGCTGAAGCCGGGGCGTGAAGCGCAGGCGAAAGCGATCTTCGAAAAATGGGGTCTGGACGCGGCTGTGATCGGCCGCACGACCGATACGGGGCGGCTCGTCCTGAAATGGCATGGCGAGACGGTGTGTGATCTGCCGCTCGGGCCGCTCGCGGATGAAGCGCCGAAATATGAGCGGCCTTACGTGGAGCCGCTGAAGGCGATCCCGCTCACCAAAGCGCAGATCGCGACCCTCGAAGATGGCGCGGGCGATTTCGTGGGTGTGATGAAGGCGCTGCTCGCCGCGCCGGACATGGCGTCGAAGCGCTGGATTTGGGAACAGTATGATCGCCACGTGCAGGGCGACACGATCGCTGATAGCGGCGCCGATGCTGCAATCGTGCGTCTGCCGGGCGAGACGCGGGCTTTGGCGATGACGTGCGATGTCACGCCGCGTTATGTCGAAGCGGATGCGCGCGAAGGCGGCAAGCAGGCGGTCGCCGAAGCGTGGCGCAATCTTACGGCTGTGGGCGCGAAGCCGCTGGCGGTGACGGACAATCTCAATTTCGGCAATCCGCAGCGCCCGGAGATCATGGGGCAGATCGTGTATGCGATCGAAGGCATGGCCGAGGCGTGCCGCGTGCTCGAGTTTCCGGTGATCAGCGGCAATGTCTCGCTCTACAATGAGACCAACGGCCAAGCGATTTTGCCGACGCCGGCGATTGGCGGCGTTGGCATTCTGCCCGATCTCACACGCCGAGCGGACGCCGATGCGCTGAAGGCGGGCGACGTGCTGGTGCTCGTGGGCGAAAGCAAGGGGCATCTCGGCCAGAGCTTCTACGCGCGCGAAGGGCATGGGCTTGGCGGCGCGGCGCCGCCCGTAGATTTGGCGATTGAGAAGCGCAACGGCGACGCTGTGCGCGGGCTGATCGCCGATGGCGTGGTGACGGCGTGTCACGATCTCTCCGATGGCGGCCTTGCGTGCGCGGCGGCGGAGATGGCGCTGGGCGCAGATGTCGGCGTGACGCTCGGGTATCAAGGCGATCTCTCGGACGCAGGCTTCCTCTTCGGCGAGGATCAGGCGCGCTATCTCGTCGCCTTAGCGCCGGCGCAGCTCGATGCAGTGGAGGCGCGCTTCAAAGCGGCCGGCGTGACGTTCTTGGTGGTTGGCGAGGCCGGCGGGCGCGATCTGGCTTACATCGGCCGCTCGACGGAGCGTCAGCGCGTATCGCTCGACGAGCTGCGGCGTATTCACGAAGGCTGGCTGCCCGCCTACATGAAGGTCGCGCACTAGTATCCTCCCCGCCGCGCGGGGAGGTCCCGAGCGGAGCGAGGGGGAGGGGCAAGTTGCGGAAGGAAGGCGAATACCGCGTAACCGCAAAAGCCCGTTCGCTTCGCCAAAGCATGACGAAGGCAGAGGTGATTCTCTGGGTGACCTCCGCAGGCGCGCGATGAACGGTGCGCGCTTCCGCCGTCAGCATCCTGTTGGCCCGTACATTGCTGACACTGCGTGCCCCGCGGTTCGGCTGATCGTTGAAGTTGATGGCGCAACCCATTCAACGTCGGACGAGTTGGCGCATGACGCGCGACGCACCAAATATCTCGAACAACAAGGTTGGACGGTTATCCGCGTGAGCAACATTGACGTTTACGAAAACATGGACGGCGTGTGGCGCACAATTGCTGCGCGACTTGCCCCTCCCCCTCGCTCCGCTCGGGACCTCCCCACAGGTGGGGAGGATTAGATGGCACAATCGAACTACGATCTCTTCGTCATCGGCGCGGGCTCGGGCGGGGTTCGGGCGGCGCGGGTGGCGGCGCAGACGGGCGCGCGCGTGGCGATTGCGGAAGATTATCGCATCGGCGGCACCTGCGTGATCCGCGGGTGCGTGCCGAAGAAGCTGCTCGTGTACGGCTCGGAGTTCGGCCAGACGTTCAAGGACGCCAAGGCCTATGGCTGGACGGTGGATTGGGCGCGGTTCGATTGGAAAACGTTGCGTGACAACGTGCAGGACGAAGTGGCGCGGCTGTCTGGCATCTATCGTGCGAACCTCGAAAAGGCGGGCGTCCAGATTTTCGAGGATCGCGCGACCTTGGTCGACGCCAACACGGTGCGGCTGGAGAAACAGGGCGCGGCGCTTTCGGCCGACCGCATCCTCATCGCCACCGGCGGCCACACATCGCGCCCACGCGATCTCAAGGGCGTGGAGCACACGATCAGTTCGACTGAGGCGTTTTTGCTCGATGAATTGCCGGCGCGGATGCTCATCTTGGGCGGCGGCTACATCGCGGTAGAGTTCGCCTCGATTTTTTCGGGGTTGGGCGTTGAGGTGACGCTTGCTTATCGCGGTGATCTTATTCTGCGCGGCTTTGACGATGATGTGCGCAAGCACGTTCAGGACGATTTGAAGCGCACTGGGGTCAACGTTGTCACCGAGGCTGTCATCAAGGAGATCGCCGCGCTCGCCGACGGCCAGAAGCTGGCGACACTTTCAAATGGCATGCGCCTCGAGGTGGACCAGGTGATGATCGCGGTGGGGCGTGAGCCCAACACTAGCGGCATGGGGCTGGAAAACGTCGGCGTGAAATTGTCCCGACGCGGCGCAGTGGAAGTGGATGAGTTCTCGCGCACCAACGTGCCGAATATTTTCGCCGTGGGCGACGTGACCGATCGGTTGAACCTTACGCCCGTGGCCATTCGTGAAGCGCAAGCCTTCGTGGCGACGGAGTTCCAGAACACGCCGACGGCGTTCGATCACAAGGACGTGGCGAGCGCTGTGTTTTCACGCCCGCCGGTGGGATCGGTTGGCTTGACCGAGCGCGAAGCGCTGCTGCGCGGCGAAGTGCGCATTTACAAGACGACATTTCGCACGATGAAAAATATCTTGGCGCAGAATGAGCAGCGCACATTGATGAAGCTTGTCGTGGACGCGAAAACGGATCGCGTTCTGGGCGTGCACCTGGCGGGCGCCGACACGCCGGAAATGATCCAACTCGCCGCGATCACGGTGAAGGCGGGCCTGACCAAAGCGCAATGGGACGCGACCTGTGCGGTGCATCCCACTGCGGCGGAAGAATTGGTGCTGATGCGCTAACGGGCGCGGCCGAAGCCGCGCCCGAAGTGTCGCCGTTTACCGCGGTCCGCCCTCTAGGCGGCGATCATCGCTGCGCCGGTCGCCTTCGCGCCGGTCACCGTCAAATCGGTCGCCGTCGCGGCGATCGTCGTCACGCCATTCATTGCGGTCGCCACGGCCATCGCGATAGTTGCGATCGTCGGCATTGTTCCAGCCGCGGTCGTCGCGGTCATAGCGGCCGAAGCGGTTGTAGCCGCGGTCGAAGTCGCGCGCTTCGCGGTAGGCGTAACGCGGGCTCCGCAGATGCGGCGCGAAGATGCGGTCAATCGGCCGGCGCGAACGATCGTCAAATACGAACACGACGCAGCCTTGGCGGTTGCAGCGATCCGTATAGGCGTAAGTCAGACCGGGGCGGAAATGATATGGGCGGTCGAGCAGGCGGTAAAACAGGCGGTCGCCGCGATCGACGCTGAAGGTTCGGCCGTCGTTGCGGATCGTGATTTCCGCGCGCCCGCGCCAGCGTTCGTCGTGGCGGCGATCATATTGGTCGGCGGCGGCTGGAATGGCTGCGCCGAGCATCGTGACGGCAGCAAGCGCAGCTGCGAACAGCTTGGTTTTCATCGAAAAAGCTCCCAGAAGTGACGTTTGTTTGCGTCTTCTTGTCAACTTCCCTCGGGAGACAAATTCTCACCCTCGCCATGAACCGCGTCTGAGCGAAGCATTCGGACTGCAGAAGCTCACATGCGGGGCGTTCTTGACCCTTTCTTCACCAAAAACTAACCGTCGCATCTCCACCGTTCACCGCTCTACGAGCAGATTTTGAGAGGGGGCGAGAATGCCCGCGCGGCTGATTTCGGTCATCAACATGAAGGGCGGCGTCGGTAAGTCGACGACGACCTGTTCACTCGCCGAGACATTGGCGCTGCACCAGCGCAGGCGCGTGCTGGTGATTGATCTCGATCCTCAGACCAACGCATCGATCATGCTGGCGGGGCCGGAGAAGTGGAACGCGATGCGCGAGAACGAGCGCACGCTGGATTTCTACTTTGAATCCTACATGGCCCAACAGCGCCCGAAGCCGTTCAAGCAATTGATCGAGCACAAGGTGACCGACCTCAAGGGCAAGCCGGACGTTTCGCTGTGCGCATCGGCGCCGGAATTCCGCATTGTCGAGCGCGACCTGATCGAGAACTTCGTCAAGAAGGGCTATCACATCGACGCAATCCAAAAATGGATCTGCGAGCGGTTCGCCAACGGCCTGAAGACCGTCATCAATGATTTCGATTACATCTTGATCGATTGCCCGCCAGGCATTTCGCTGTTCGCGGAAGCGGCGTTAATCGCGGCGGACGCGATTTTGGTGCCGACGATCCCGGATTATGTCTCGCGCTTAGGCCTGATCACCTTCCGCAAGCGCGCGCTGCGTTTGATCAACGAGCGCCGTGGTGGCCCGTCGCAGCTTTATGTGGTGGCGACCAAGTATGACGAGAGCTTTTCTCTGCACCGCTCCGAAGCGGCTTTGCTGAAAGACAATCTCGGCGAGGCCATGTTCGACGTGCGCATCCATCAGCACGTCGATATCGCCAAGGCGGCGGAATGGGCCGAGCCGGTGCGCACGTTCGATCAGAAGTACGGCGCGATGGCGCCGATCGTTGCCAAGCTCGGCGAAGAATTCGTGAGCAAGGTGGATTTGGCGCCCGCCCTATGAGCCTCAACAAGACGCTCGACCGTCTGTTCGATGAAATTCGCCGCGAGGCGAAGCGCAATCCCGATTTCGCTGATCGTCTGGACGCGGTGCTGCGCTTGCACGAGTCGCGGCGCGATGTGCCTGACGAAGTGGTGGAAGAGATCGCCACGCCTGTTTCTTCCCCCGCCGGCGGGGGAAGTGGCGCGCGCAAGGCGCGCGTCGAAGGGGGCGAGGCGCGC